>JAZUPS010000358.1:0-2069 GCA_045605305.1 Victivallaceae bacterium | reverse complement strand
GCATCATAAAAAAACAAACAAGATAAGTAAAAAAAAATGCTGTCACCTCAATCTTTCAGTGGAATGACAGCACTTTTCTTTTGGGCGCTGCGACATACAAAAAACGTTGAAGACCTCTCCTTTTCCACCACACAGACGAATAGCATGAAAAATATTTTTTATTTTTTGCATTTTTCATTTGCAATTTATTTTTTCAGGTTTATTGTATAAGAGACAAATACAACGAAGGTGGATTATTTATGCCGAGAAAAAATCTTTATCTGTCATTAACCGATAAAATTGAACAATATATCTCCCAACTTGAACCCGGCACAAAATTGCCGTCCGAACAAGTCTTATCCGATCACTTCAAGGCGAGCAAACCGACACTGAGAAAAGCGCTGAAGAATCTGCTGGACAACGGGTATATTTCTGTTCAAAACGGCATCGGAAACACGGTAAACATCACACCGACAAGCATAAAGAAGGAATTGATCTTCGTATGCAGCGACCTGCAATTTTTCAACAGCACCTTAAAAAATTTCAGCAGCAAAGTTGCAAACAGTAATTATATCAGTTCCATTATCCCGATCAGCGGGTCACCGGAAACGCAAAAGCGTATTTTGTACTCCGTTTTTGAAAGAAAACCTGCGGGGATCGTGTTATACACGGGAGATTTGGAATTGCAGCAAGATTTGTTTTCAGGTCTTGACATTCCGGTACTGCATTTGATCCGCCGTCATTTCGGAGTGGCAGGGGATGTTTTGAGTTTCCGCAACGAGGATTCTGCAGCGGATATTATCAGACATTTCTATGGAGCCGGCTGCAGAAAAATCGCCATTTTCGGGAGTCGGGTCAATTCTCATGCCATGCGTGAGCGTCTGAACGGTTTTATGGAAGGATTCCGCAAAGTCCGTCTGCGTCCGCGGCAGGAATTGATCTGCACAGATCCCTCCGGATATGATGATTTTTTCATAAATTTCCAAACGATGCGCCGTCCACAGGCTGTATGCTGCTTGAACGATTACTGTGCGGGAGAGTTTTTTATCGAAATGAAAAAGCGCGAACTCCCGCTTGATGGAATTTGCGTTTCCGGTTTTGACTGTTCACCTGTCACCATGTTTTACCCGTCTTCGATTCTGACGGTAAAACTGCCCCTGGAAGAGCTGGGCGACAAAGCGGCAGAACTTTTGATCCGGCGCATAGAAAATCCAAAGTTGTCGGAACTTCACGAAAAACTTTCATCAGAGCTCATATACACGAAACTGGAATATCATTCAGAGGATATTTCCATTTCTCCAAAAGGTTAAAACAGGAATCACGGTCAATCAGGAGAACGATACCATGACATACAAAACACCATTTCAGGTCAATCAAGGCACGATTTTTGATGCAGACGGGAAAAAAGTCCATCTTTTCGGCGTCAATTATTATGCTCCGTTCAATCACAATTTTTACAACATCCTTGAATTGGGAAAAGACCATTTCAAGGCGGTGGATGAAGATTTCCGCCACTTTCAGGAAATGGATATCCGTTTTATCCGTATCCATTTGTATGACAGAGAGATCACGGATGCGGAAGGCAATCTTGTCGAAAATCTCAATCTGGACATTTTCGATTATGTGCTGGAAAAAGCGGAACAGCAGAATATTTATCTGATGCTGACTCCGATCGTCTGGTGGAATACAGTCAGTACACAAATCGCAGTGGAAGCAGATTATGCGTACTGGTACACCGGCTCACATCAGGATTTCGGTTTTTCCAATTTTTACAGCAAAGACAGCCTGATCTGGCATCCGGAGGCGCTGAAATGTCAAAAACGGTATTTCCATTCCCTCTTTGCACACCGCGGAAAAAGAACCGGAAAGCGGATTTGTGATTACAGTAACATTGTTGCGGTGGAACCATTTAATGAGCCGGATTATATTGTACCATGGCTCGTGGAAACCGATGAAACGCCATCCGAAATGTGGGCGCGCGTTTTTTCACAGGGCAAACTGCGTCAGGAATTAAAAACGATGTTTTGGAATTTTGCAGAAAAGCATCCGGAACTGACGGATACGAAGGATATTTGCCGGGAATTCAATGC
>JAZUPS010000357.1:0-18848 GCA_045605305.1 Victivallaceae bacterium | reverse complement strand
AATTTTTGAGTACTTTTGAAATTGCCTCATTATATCAGAAAGGAAAATTTATGACTTTGGCAAATTCAAGAGTGGAAAAGGCAAAAGAACTGGCAGAATTCTGCATCCGGTGTGCAGAGGATAAGAAAGCCGAAGATCCGGCATTGATCAAACTGCCGGAAACCTCCGGTGTTGCCGATTATTTCGTCCTTGCCACAGCCAATTCCGATCCCCATTTGCAGGCGTTGGCAAATCACATTGAGCGGCAGGTGCGGGAGGTTTACCAGATGCGGGTGCTTTCCGGCGAAGACGGCGCTCACGGCGGTTGGGTACTTCTCGACTTCAACGATGTCATTGTCCATCTGATGCTGCCGGAAGTCCGGGAAAAATATCAGCTGGAAACCCTCTGGGGCGGCGCTGCCAAATAATCCCGATTTTACCGGAGCTGCCATGACCGACTTCCCCCAATGGAACGAAATCCAATGGAAAAATGAGATCCGTCAGCATGAGGAAAGTGTTGCCTCATTCTTTCAGGATCTGGTTTACTGTCTCGATCTGCCTTTGGATGATCTTGCCGGAGAATCGCCCGGCACTTCCGGAAATCCCTCTGAAACTGTCACCGCCGGCGCCAATGCCGCTTTGAAACAGTGGATACGCGATCATGAGGAAGAAGATAATGAGGATGCGGCGGAAACGGATTATGAACCGCGCCATCCGGTATGTTTTTCCTGTGTTGACTCCATCGATCAACTGGCGGTGACATGGAACAACTTTTCTGCCTCGCTCGGTGATAAAGACGCGGTTCAATCCGCCCTTGCCATATCCTGTGCCTTTGCCAAGCTCCTTGCCCGTTCTGCGGATTTTACCGAACCGGCAAAGCAATGCACACCCCAACTGCTCACAACTTTAGGAAAACTTGCAGTTCATGATCTGGAAGAGCTTGCCGCCCGGCTGGATGAATTCGCCTCTGAACTGCCGGAACATGCCGGTTTGTCAGCCTATTTCCTCCGCCGTCTGGCTCTGGTCAGAGAGCAGTTGATCGAAAAACTCAATGAACTGAAGTGATTTCAGGAATTTTTGAGGAGTGTTTAATTCAACTCCCCTAAAAACAGATCCCCACCGTTCCGGCAAGGCAGCAGAGCAGGGCAAAAATCTGCCACATTGAACGCTTTTCCCGCAGAAATATGATCGAATAAAGTTCAAAAACGATCAAACAGGAGCAGACCATCAGCGGATAAGCTATCGCTCCGGCATTGGCTTTGACAAGGGCATTCATTCCCGGATAGAGAAAGAGGAAGGAAAAGATCAGATTGCTCACTCCGCCGATCAAAGCCATCACTATGGCATCTTTTCTTTTCAGCAGTTCCCCGCTGTGACGGAAAAGCTCCGGAATATTGCGGAAACGGACAGCCAGACAACCAAGAAAAAGTCCCAACGCCAAAGCGGCAGTCCGCCACATGGGAGTCACCGCATCTGCCTGCGCGTAATAAGATGGCAGATTGCTCAAACACTGGCTCACTCCGGTAGCTAAAAATGCCGCCAGCGCCCAACTTTTCCACTTGCCGGAAACCCGGTTATCCCCGGATACACCGAAAATCACCAATCCCGCGAGAATAAGCACAAGTCCAACACTGCGGCACCATGAAAGCGGCACACTGAAAAGAATCGTCCCCATGGCAAAGGGAAAAAGAAATCCTGACTGTGCCACAGTCCAGATGATCCCGTTCGGTCCATTCTGCATGGCGCGCGACATAAAATCCAGCTGAAAGTAGTTTACGATACCGCTGGCGATCAACGAACCACCGGCGATCATCCACCCCGCCGCCGTCGCCGCAGGTATTCCCTGAAACAACGCAACAAGCAAACTGGTCAAAAACTCTATCCCCGTGCAGATCAGCAGAAATCCGGTAACATCAAACTTGCGTTTGGGCGCTTCTCCCATCAGATAGCCAAAAACACACCACCCTGCCCCGACAATGAGCATTGCCAATATTCCGAATAAAAACATCTTCACACCCCGCTGTTACAGCAGATTATCATCCTTGACCACATCCGGCACCTGAAAGTCGGTCTCTTCAAAGCTCTGCTTGTTGCAGGCAAGCACCGCCCGAACCAGAGAGGGTATCGGCAAGGTCGTCACGATGGAAAGAATGATGATCGCGTTGAAGAAGTTCTCACTGAGCAAACCGAGATCCTTACCGATCGCCGCCGCCGCCAGAGTGGCAGAGAGCTGCGGCACCGTCATCAAACCGGCGGCAACGCTCTGGGGATTGCTGAATCCGCAAACCCGCATAGAGATAAAACCGGAAAACATCTTACTGCCGATCAGACCGGCAATCGTCATAAGCACGATCACCCAGCTGCCGGAATCTTTGAAAGCAGTAAAGTCGGTTTTCATGCCGATGGAAACAAAGAGGAAAGGTATCAGAAATCCGTAACCGATACTCTCCATCCGCTTGAAAAGCAGCATATCCCGCTGTTTTACCACCTGAGAAAGTCCCAATCCGGCAATAAATGCACCAACCACCAGATTGATGCCCAGCAATTCACCGACAATGACCGTGGCAAGAATGACCAGCATCACAAAGGTGATCAGCACATCTTCGCCCGGCTGGAAGAATTTAAGCAGAAACTTGCCGGAAAAGTATACCGCCACCATCGAAATGGCCAGATAGAGCAGCACGATCGCCAGAAATACCGGCACAAAACTGTTGCCGAAAAAACTGCTGCTGAGATGGTCGAAAATGGAAAGAGTGCTGTTGACCACCGAATGGGAGATTTGCAGGGATTGACGGTGAAGCTGAACACTTACCGCCAGCAGTACGATACTGGCGATGTCAGTTATCACCGTGGAAATCAGCACCGCCGCACCGAAACGGGTCTTGCTCAACTTCAAATCCCGCATTACCGGAAAGACGATACCCACCGAGTGAGAAGCAAAGAGCGAAGCATAAAGCAGTTTACCCGCCAGATCGGTGGGCTGAAAATACCAGTAGACCCAATAACCGGCAATGGCAGGGATCAGAAAAGTGAAAATACTGAGCATAATCACCGGTTTACGGGCGGATTTGATCAGTTTGAAGTCCGCCTCCATTCCCGCCAGTGCCATCAAAAGCATCAATCCGAGCGAACCCAGAGAGTTGATTATCACGTTGAAACTTTCAGTGGTTTGAGCCACGGTCTGCGCCTCCTGCCCCGGCGTTCCGAGGAAGCTCAATGCCCGGGAAAGCACCCCCACCAGATCGATCCCGATCCCCGTAGGACCGATAAGCATGCCCACTATCAGAAGCGAAATCACCTGCGGTATATGAAACTTACGGAGAATAAAGGGGATCAATCCCATCAAACCCGTAAATGCCAGAAACAATATCAGAAACGCACCATCACTCATTTTGAAAACCCCTTTTGGTTTCGGTTAAACGTGAAAAGTATTTTCATAATATAAGGCACACTTAATCAAAAATCAACCCCGCCACATCAAGTTGGCAATAAAATAAGCAGAAAATCAAGGTGATTTCGAGATTTTTTAAGGACTTTTAAAATTGCCCCGAACCATAACAGATTGTTTTTATGCCATTGCGGGTGTATATTATAGAGATGTTTATATTAACCTGACCATAGAAAGAACTCCTTTTGATGAATGATCTTCCAGAATTTCGCGCTCTCGGTGTCGCCGAAGAGCTTATTCCCGCCCTGCTTGCCAAAAACTTCGTCTCCCCCAGTGCCATCCAGTCACTTACCATTCCGGTGCTGCTTTCCGGGGAGAAAGATCTTATCGGTCAGGCTTTGACCGGAACCGGAAAAACCGCCGCCTTCGGCTTGCCGGTGATTCAGAGCGTCGAACCGGGAAAAGTCCCCCGGGCGCTGATACTTGCCCCCACCAGAGAGCTGTCGATACAGATCGCCGATGAACTCAACTCCCTTGCCAAAGATAAAGAGTTGAAGATCGTTCCTTTTTTCGGCGGACAGTTGATCACCATCCAGCTGGATGCCCTCAAACACGGTGTGGATATTGCCGTGGGTACTCCCGGCAGGATCATGGATCTTCACCGCCGGGGCAAACTTCAGCTGGATAAACTGCAATTCGCCATTCTCGATGAAGCTGATGAAATGCTGGATATGGGATTTATCGACGACATACGGGAGATACTTTCGCTGACCAATCCGGATAAAAGAATGTTGATGTTCAGCGCCACCATGCCTCAGGAGATCCTCGATGTTGCCGCGGAATTCATGCGTCCGGGGTACGACATTGCCCGGGCGGGAACTGAAGGGGCAACCAACACCGACCTGACCGAGCAGTACTTCCATGAGGTCAAAAGAGAGCATAAACTTGATGCCCTGATGCGGATAATCGATGCCAATCCCGAACTCTATGCCATGGTGTTCTGCCGCACCCGTGCCGATGTGGATGAGGTCACAGAAAAGCTCCATGCCAAAGGTTACCGCACCGAAGCGCTCCACGGCGAAATCTCACAGGCACAGCGCCTGCGGGTGATCAACGGATTCAAAAAGCGCAAGTTCCCATTGCTTATCGCCACCGACGTTGCCGCCCGGGGCATCGATGTCAACGACCTCACTCATGTGATCAACTACTCCCTGCCGCAGAACTCCGAAATCTACATCCACCGCATCGGCAGAACCGGCAGAGCCGGCAGACACGGCGTTGCCATCAGCTTTGTCACTCCGGGTGAGAGACGGAAACTCAAATTCATCGAAAAGGATATCGGCAATGAGATCCCCCAGAAAAAAATGCCGGAAATCGTCGACATCATCGAAGCCAAAAAACAGCTCTTTGCCGAAAATATCGCCCTGCTGCTGGAGACCGGCGATGCGGAAGATTATCTGAACTTCGCCGAAGAACTCTGCACCCTCGGTTCCCATCCGGCAGAGGCTCTGGCGGCAGTTCTCAAACTCCACTTCAAAAATGAACTCCTGCCGGAAAGTTACCACGAGTTCGGCAAAAAGGAGAAACGCGATGAATCCAACATGAAAAAACTCCTGCTCTTTGCCGGACGCGCCGACGGCGTCACCGTCCCCCTGCTCCTGCAGGCGATTTGCGAAAAAACCGGAATCCGGGGCAATCAGCTGGGAAAAATCATCTGCCGGGCAAACAAAACCTTCATCAATGCCGAAGCCGCCGATGCGGAAAAGATCATCAAAGCCTTTGCCAAAGATCAGGAGTGGCGCTTCAAATACGATGAACCGAAAGAGCAGCGTACTTCCGGAAAAAAAGGCAAAGCGGAACGTCCTCCCCGGGAACCGAAACGGAAAAAGGTCAAAACTCACAAACCTTTGCGGGAGGAATTTTTCAGGTGGATTGAGGAATCAGAATAAATTTCCGGATTTTTTCACGATCATAGCATTGAAAAAATTGCAGTTCTGAACTATCTTATTTCCGCAGGCAGTTGATTTTTGCAGTAAACATCGAACCCGAAGGAGATTTTTCGTATGATGAAAAAATTTTCAGCCGTTGTCTTAGCCGCCATTTTCACCGGAACCGCCATCTTTGCCGCTCCGGTCAACGCCAAAGCACAATTTGATGCCGCAGTAAGTCAGGTGGATATGGGCGGGGAGATGCTCTATTATCAGAATACTCAGGGCATCCAGAAGCTCTTTGACAAAATCATCCCTCAAGTACTGCAGGCAGCATTGAAAGATCAACCCATGGCACCGATGATCATTCAGAGCAATTCCGTTCTGCTCCAGTTGATCAATCTGCAGGCGATCCGGGCATTTGCGGTCAGTTCAAGAGAGATCAACGAAAATCTCTATCAGCTCAAGGCCTTCACCCTGCTTGACCGGCAGGCAAAAAGTCTGCTCATCGACCCGGCGGTTAAAAATTATCCGATCCGGTGGCAGGATCTGCCCGCAGATACCATTGTGGCGGTCAAAGGAAATATCGATCTGGCTTACATCTGGCAGCTCATCAACTTTCAGATGCAGAACTCCCCCGATCCGGCAACCAAAGCCCTCCTTTCACAGATCATCATGCTCGCTCAGACAAGCGGCATCGATGGCGCCGCTCTGCTGGGTAGTATCAACGGAGAATTCCAACTGCTGATCACCGGTTCCGATCTGAAAAATCCGGAGTTTATGCTCTCCATCCCCGACAAGAACGGATTGCTCACCAATATGGTCAAATCCTTCTGCCCGCCGGAAAACAATTCCGGCATGGCAGTTTGCAATCTCGCCGAAGGCATTGATCTGCAAGTTATTTACACTCAGGGCAGCATCATTTTAGCCTCAAGCGAAGCTCTGTTGAAAAAACCGGCAAAAACTCTCGCCTCCCTTCCCGATTTCCAGAAACTCAACTATCAGCTGCCCCAAAATGGCAACGCGGTGGCGGTGATCAATATTTCCGGGGAACTGCTCCGCAACATTTCCGGAGCAGTAAAAAATATCCTCCCGGAAACGGCAGCAGTAAACGATTTACTCACCCCCGTATACCTGCTGGCGGTTCAAAATGCGGAAAACAACGGTGAAAAACTTACCGTCAACTCCAACTTCTCCATCCCCCAGCTGCAGCAGAGCATCTCGATCATCGCTCCGGCGGCAAGCACTCTGCTGCCGGCTCTCAACTCTGCCAGAGAGCGTGCCAGAAGCACAAATTGTCTCAATAACATGAAACAATTCGCCACTGCCTGTTTTATCTACGCCAATGATAACGGCGGCAAATACCCCGTCTCCAAAAAAGAACTGCTGGATAAAAAGCTGATCACTGAAGAAATTGCCGTCAATATCATCTTCCTTGCTCCGGGACTAAATATTGACACCCTCACCAATGGAGCATCTTATCCGGTGGCGATCTGCAACCGTTTCAACCACGATGACACAGTAAGTGTCCTGCTGGCTGACGGACATGTGGAAGGGGTCGTCGTGCCGCCGGAAACCGATGACCGGGGAGTGATCGCCATTCTGGCAAAGAGATACAATCTGCCGCCGGAACAAGTGGACAGTATGCTCAAGGCTGTAACGGAGAATGAATAAATGAAAGATTTTGCCAAAACCATCTGGCCCGGAGGAACTCAGCTTGCCCCCGTGCCGGTCGTCCTCGTCGGCTGCGGTGACGGGGAAAACTTCAAGTATAACTGTCTGACGGTGGCGTGGGCGGGAACCTTATCCAGCAATCCGCCCATGGTCGGCATCGGAGTCCGTCCGGAGCGTTACTCCCGCGGATTGATCGAAAGCAGCGGTGAATTTACCGTCAACATGCCTACTGCGGCAATGGCGGAAAGTGTGGACTACTGCGGAGTTGTTTCCGGCAGAGATGTGGATAAGTTTGCAAAGTGCGGCTTTACCGCCGTCAAAGGCAGCAAAGTCGCCGCCCCCGTGATCGCCCAGTGCCCCATCTCTCTGGAGTGCAAAGTCAGACACACCCTCAGCCTCGGTTCCCATATCCTCTATGTGGGCGAAGTGCTGGCGGTTCAGATAACCTCTGAACTTATCGACAAAAACAACCACTTTGACGTCACCGGTGCCGATCTTCTGGCATACGCCCACGGCAACTATATGTCGCTGGGAAAATCGCTGGGAACCTTCGGGTTTTCGGTCAAGAAAAAATAACCATCGGTGAACCGGAAAAATTTTGCTGAATTTATTATTTTTCAGCTTGTAATTGCTCCGGTTCTGCAGTATATTTTCCCCGTTCACCAACGGGGATTTTTTATGCTGAAACTTTTACCGATTCTACTTTTACCAATGCTCATTTTTGCGGCAGAGCCGGAGTTTTACCTCTGGCAGCGGCAAAGTTCTCCCGCAGTGGAACAGGCGGTTGCGGAATTCTACCGACAGAGCAAAGGAGCGCTCTATTTCCTTGCCGGAGAGCTGGAAAATAACGGTAAAGTAATATCCGTCCCCCCTGCCCCCATGGTCAAATTTGACCGTGCGACGGCAGTTATCCGCATCCATATCCGCCATTTGAGCAAAGCTCCGGCACAGCTTGCCGCCGAAATCGCCAAACTCTACTCCCCGTGGCAAAAGTGCAAAAAACTCCAAATCGATCTGGATTGTCCGGAAAGAAAACTTGATTACTATCCGGCATTGATGGTCGAATTGCGTAAACTCCTCCCGGCAGCGGAACTCTCTGCCACCGTTCTGCCCTGTCACCTCTCCCACACCAAAAACTTCACCGCCCTTGCCCGAAGCTGTGATTACTTTGTCCTGCAGATTCACGGACTCCATCAGCAAAAGGGCAAGTGGCAGATAATCGACAAAAAAGCGGTCATCAAAGCATGGAATCAGGCAATCGCCCTGAAGCGTCCATTCAAGACAGCCATTCCGCTGTACTGCAGTTTTGTTGGAAATCAAACCATTCTGCCGGATTTTGATTTCACTGCAAAACTGGCAAAGATCGCCGCCGACCACGGCGGAATCATCGGTTTCCGTCTGGGGGTTTCCGGTGAACGCGACACCCTTGACCTTCACTCGGCAATGCAACTTTGCTCCGGGGAAAAACCGGTTGCTAAAATCTCTGCCCGCTGGAAAAAACATCCCTCCGGCACCTGGCACTTATTCATCACCTCTGCCGGAGACTTCGCCAGAAAAGTGACCATCCCCATCTCCTTCCCCCCGGAGATGAAAATTTCCGACCTCGACACCTTCGGTCAGGCATTTTTATCCGTGGGAAGAGACTCTCTCACTCTGGAATTGCCGCCTGCAGGCAAGGAGATACCCTGCCTCTGGCTCAGACTGAAAAAAGATTTTGATTTGAACAAATTCAACCCATTTATCACCACCAAAAAGAAAGGAACTGCCAATTTATGAAACTCCCCCTCCTCGCCGCCGCCATCTCAAGCTCAGTCACGATCTTTGCCTGCGGGCCATATATCCAGCCATCATATCTGAGTACCCCCGAACCTTACGCTTTCTATCTGAATAATGCCAACGCCTTCGACCATTTCCTTTCCACGATCAAAGATCTCCTCCCCCCTCCGGATAAGTTTCCCGAAGGCAAATCCACGATGGATGCCGAAATAATCGATTTCAACCACGCGGTCCAAAAGTTCTTCCCCGATATATCCCCGGAAAAAAAGGCTGATTTGGAACAGAATTTCATCTCTCTGCTCGCAATTCACCGGGACACTGGCGAAATAAGGAGCGAAAACCCGAAACTCCCCGAAGAACTGGCGGAGTTCCAGCTCTTCCTTGAAGGACGCTCATACCTGATGAAAAACGCTCCGGATGAGATACCGGAAGCATGGAAAAAACTTCTGGCTCTCCCCCCGGAAAAACGTCATTACCGCACCGCATGGGTCCACTTCATGCTGGGATGCCACTTCAAAAAAGATCTCCATCAGCACTATGAAAACTGCCGCAATGCCGTCCGTCAGGGCTTTGCCGACACCGCCGGTCTTGCCCGGCGCAGTTACATTCTGGAAGTGCGTTTCGGTGAAGATATTCTCTGCATGATCAAACGGGAGCTGGAAGCTCACAACTCCGGCTTTTACCCCAATCCCTACCCGGACGACCACATCCATGACTCCATTACCGACAAGGATACCATTTGCAAAATTCTGAAAACGGTCGATGACGGAACCTATTTTGCCCTGATCAGCGATCCGGTATGCCGGGAACTGCTCGCCATCAGCGACCCTTCTCCCCGATTCCGCACCATGGTCAAAAATTTCAAACTCCGCAATGCTGACATCTGCGCCTATTACTCCTATAACAACGGCGATATTTCCGAAGCCAGAGAGTTTATTGCCATTATGGAAAAACCGACTTTGCTCTCCCTCTATCTGGAAGCAAAAATCGCCCGCCACGACGGCAATATCCCCCGCGCCGCAAGCAAGCTGCGCCAGTGGCTCAAAATGGTGGGGGATGCCCCCCCCGCAGACCAGGAAATCCTCATGGGATCCGACGGATATGGGTATTTCAGATTCTCCAAAGATGTCTACGGTATTCTGGGAACAAGCATGATCATGCGCCGGGATTTCACTGAAGCGGCAAAATTCTTCTTTCAAGCCGAACAGGAGACCGATGTTTTTGAAATCGCGGAAAAATACATGACGCTGGATGAGCTGACCAGCTTTACCGACAATGCGGATAAGATCCCGGTGAAAGACCGGGAGAAAACTGCCTGGATGTTGAAAGAACTGCGTCATCTGACCGCCAGACGGGCATTCCGGGAAGGCAGCTATGCCGTTGCGGAAAAATATATGCCGCAGGAACACCTCCCCCGGCTCAAGGCATTTCTGGAGTTCTCCCAACGAAGCAAAGATACCAAACTCAGCAACGATGAACGGGCGCTGGCACTTTACAATGCGGCAAAGATCCTCCGTCACTGCGGAATGGAACTTGCCGGAACTCAGGGCGAACCGGATAACTTTCCCGGAAATCTGGGCAACAACATCCCCGGCTGTACCGAGTGCAAATATGACAGCACCCTCGGTTACTGGACTCTCTGCGATGACCACATGAAACTTACCCGGCAGGTTCCCGGATTCAATGCGGCAAAAGACTACCGCAGCATCCCGCCCCATCTGCGTTACCATTACCGCTATCTGGCGGCAGAAATGGCGCTCAAAGCCGGAACTCTGGCTGAAGATCAGGAACTGCGGGCGCTTATCCACTGTTTCGGCGGAGCAATATTCAAAAAACGCTCCAATATGGAAGCGGATATTTTTTACAAGCGCCTGGTTCTCAACTCCCGGAAAACCCAGCTCAGTCAACTGGCTGACCGGCTCCGCTGGTTCCCGAATATTCCGGTTCTGAATAAGGAGATCGGCTCCCCGGAACCATGCCCATCGCTGGATGCGGTAAAGGAACTGATGAAAAAAGCCTTCCACGCAAGCAGATAAACTCCGCACAAGATCCGGACTCCCCCTCTGTCATGGGGAAATCCGGGCAGAAAATGACCGGGGCTGAGTGAATAAACACTCAGCCCCTCGGATTTTGATTCGTTCAGAGATCTTCGTCAAACTCTTCTTCGGCGTCGAAATCATCGTCTATATCGCCGAATTCCTCAGCAAATTCCGCATCCAGATCATCGCCGAATCCGTCGCCGAGATCATCATCTCCGAAGATGTCATCATCATCCAGATCGCGGCGGGAGAAATCATGACCGTCATCCTCATCGTCATCCAGATCGCTGAAGACATCATCATTTTCATCGTCGTAATCCAGATAATCACCATCCGGATCATCCAGAAGGGAACGCACTCCGGAAATCTGCGCTCCGCACTCAGGACAACAGCCGTCCTCAGCCTCGATCGCGCTTTCCCGAACCTCAATGTTGCAATAGGGACATGTCGTAGCCATAAAAAACACCTTTCTGTAAAAACGTTCATGGACTCTCGTTTTACTCAAATAGGTACTATATTGACATTTTTCAGTTTTTCAAATGCTTTTTGTAAAAAAATTGCATTTTTTTTCATCAAAACCCTCCTTTTCCTTGAAAAAAGCCTCTTTTATGCGATATATTATGGAATGACACATACAGGTGCGACTATAATAAAGAGGTTTTATAATGGCAGAAATTTGCAATCTGCGTTCAGCCGCCATCGGAAACGCAAAAAAAATAATCGTTAAAGCCGGAACCCGTTTGCTGATCGACCGGAAATCCATCGCCAAACTGGTAGCCGGTATTGCCAAACTCCGCGCCGCAGGTCATCAGGTGCTGCTGGTATCTTCCGGTGCGGTCGGGATGGGAATGGAACTGGCAAAAGTCACCACAAGACCAGCGGAACTTGCTCACAAACAAGCTCTCGCGGCTCTCGGACAAACCCGGCTCATGTCAATTTACTCCGAAGAAGCCGCCAAACACGGCTTTTCCGCCGCCCAGCTCCTGCTGACCGCCGCCGATCTGCGCAGCCGCAGCCGCTATCTCAACGTGATGAACTGTATCAACGCCCTCTGGGAAAGAGATATTCTCCCCATTGCCAACGAAAATGACTCCGTTTCCATCGATGAGTTGAAGTTCGGCGACAACGACACCCTTGCCGGAATGCTCACCAGCGTTGCCGATGCCGATCTGACCATTCTCCTGACCACCGTTGACGGTCTGCGCGACCGGGATGAAAACGGCAAACTCGCCGGAAGATTCTCCTGCGTGGAAAAGGTCACCGGGCAGATCAAAGCTCTCGCCGGAGGCACTGACGACAGCAACCTTTCCATCGGAGGCATGGATTCCAAACTCCGCGCCGCTGAATTGGCTACTGCCGCCGGAGCTTACCTCTGGATCGCCGACGGCAGAGAAGAGGATATTTTTGACCGCATTCTCCGCGCCGAAGATACCGGAACGCTCTTCCTCCCCAGAACCCACCGCCTCCCCGGAAGAAAACGGTGGCTGGAGTTCTTCAGCAAAATTTCCGGAGCGTTGATCGTGGATAACGGCGCTGCCAAAGCACTTACATCCGGCGGAAAAAGCCTCCTGCCATCCGGCATGATCGCTGTCCGCGGGGAGTTTCGCCGGGGCGATACCGTGGAAATAATCTCCCTTGACCAAACCCCCATCGCCCGGGGATTGGTCAATTTCGATGCCAAAGATTGTCTGCGGCTCTGCGGAAAACACTCTGCCGAAGTGGTGGAGATCATGGGTAAAGAAGCGGAAATCGAAGCGGTACACCGCGATAATATGGTGTTGCTTGAATCATGAAGATATTTATCAAAACTTACGGTTGCCAGATGAATGAAAGAGACTCCGAAGCAGTCGGAGCGCTCTTTGTCAAAGCCGGTCACACGCTGGTTGAAAGCGAATATGATGCCGATGTACTGCTCTTCAACACCTGCAGTGTCCGGGATGCCGCCGAACGCAAAGCCAAAGGCAAAATCGGTTACATGCGCAAACTCAAACAGCAGAAACCGGATTTGATCATCGGTGTTACCGGATGTATGGCTCAACGGCTCGGCGATCAACTGCTCGCCGAACTGCCTCATCTGGACTTCGTTCTCGGCACCGGGCAGATACACCGGGCATTGGAAACAGCCGAATCCATTGCCGCTGAACGCAAGCGCTTTGCCAATACCGACATCGCCCCCGAAGAGATCGACATGCTGGGAGAACACGGCAAAAATTCATGGTCAGCCCAGATCGCCATTACCCGGGGATGCAACCGCTTTTGCAGTTACTGCATTGTCCCCTATGTACGGGGAAGAGAGGTCTCCCGGAGCAAAGAATCCATCATCGAAGAGGCAAAATCGCTGGCTGATTCCGGAGTAAAAGAGATCCTGCTGCTCGGTCAGAATGTGGCGGCATACGGTCTTAACGGCGACATCCGTCCCCCGAAACCGGGATACTCGCCTTTCGCCGAATTGCTGGAGGAGCTGAACACCATCGACGGCTTGGAGCGTATCCGTTACACCTCGCCATACGTCAGCTACTTCAACGACCGGCTCATCGAAGCTCTGGCATCCTGCAAAAAGGTGTGTCACAATATCCATCTGCCCCTTCAATCCGGTTCCGACCGGATCCTGACGGCGATGAACCGGCAGTACACGGCTCAAAGTTACCGGGAAAAGGTCGCCGAATTGAGAAGCGCCATTCCCGATCTGACCTTTTCCACTGATGTGATCGTCGGTTTTCCCGGCGAAGAGGAGAGGGATTTTGAGTTGACCAGAGAGCTGATGAATGAGGTCGGTTTTGAACAGGCTTACGTTTTCAAATACTCCCCCCGCCCCGGAGCGAAGTCCGCACTGCTGGCAGATACCGTCAGCGAAGAGGAAAAACTCCGGCGCAACAACATCCTGCTGGAAGATCTGGATAAACGCATCTCTGCCAAACTTGCCGCCCTTACCGGTTCAATTCAGGAGATACTCTGTGAAGGTGTCAGCGCCAGAAATAAAGAGCGCTGGACCGGCAGAACCGGAACCAATTTAGTTGTCCACTTTGAGCCGGATGATTCCGTAAAACCCGGCGATCTGCGGCAGGTGGAAATCACCGCCAGCGGAAGTGTCTCAATGTTCGGAAAATTATGTTGATTTTCAGCAATTTCAATTTATATTGTTCGTACAGGGAAATAAAATGTCACTCAATGACCGTTCTTACATGCACCGCCCCCCCCAGGGGCAACCGGAGATCAGCAGCAGAAAAATGCTCCTGATCCTCATCGCCGTCAATCTTTTGTTATACCTTTTTCAAAAACCGCACCTTGCCCTGACCATCTTCAACGGCGAAATCGCCCCGTCGATGTTCTATCAGCTGATCACTGCCGGATTTCTGCACTATGAATTTACCCATCTGCTCTTCAATATGTGGGGACTCTGGCTCTTCGGCGGTATGGTCATACCTTATATCAACGGCAAAAAGATGCTCCTGCTCTATTTGCTCGGCGTGATCTGCGGCAATCTTTTATTCATTCTCTGCAATTTGAATACCCCGGGTCCAATCACTCTGCTCGGCGCTTCCGGAGCGGTCTGCGCCGTAATGGCGGCTGCAGCCATGCTGGAACCGGAACGGCGCCTGGTCATGCTCTTCATGCCCTTTACCCCGATCAAAACCTCCACCATGGTGATCTGTTACACGGCAATGGAGATCATCTTTGAGCTGCTGGGCAGAAATCAGGGAATCGCTCATCTGGCACATCTGGGCGGATTTATCGGCGGTTACATCGCCATGCGGATCTTTTTCAACGGGAACACCCCATGGGATCCCTTCCGGGCGATCTTCCGGAAACGTCCGCGCTCATCCACGCCCCCGCCACAGCAGACTCCGCCGCCGGAATCTCAGAAAAAAGTCCGGGATAACGGCGGAAAAGTCACCCAGAAAGAGCTGGATGACCTGCTGGATAAACTTTCCAACTACGGTATCAACAGTTTGTCGGAATATGAACTTGAACGTCTGCGCCGCGCCCGCAGGCAAATGCGGGGAGAGGAGTAACTCAATATGCTGGCAACCAAACTCTTTGATTACGATCTGCCGGAAGAATTTATCGCCCGTTACCCCGCAGAAAAACGGGATAAATCCCGGATGATGGTTCTTGACCGGGAGAGCGGAGAGATCGAGATCCATCCCTTTTCCCATATTCTGGATTTTCTCTCCCCCGGTGATGCATTGATCTGCAACAACACCAAAGTTCTGCGCGGCAGAATGTTCGCCCGCAAAGAGGGCAGAGATGACGGCGCGCTCTTTGAGATACTCCTCCTTGAACCTGCCGCCGGGACGCCCGATGAGTGGAACTGTATGCTCAAACCCGGCAAAAGAGCCAAATCCGGTACCGAAGCGGTTCTTTTGACCACCGATGGCAAACTCAATGGTTCCGGGGATAAGTTCACCGTGGTTGACCGTAATGCGGATGATACTTTCCGCATCCGTTTCTCATCGGCAGATATTGCCGCATTTGAGGAGCGTTACGGACACATCCCCCTGCCCCCTTATCTCAAGCGGGAGGCGGAAAACTCCGATACCGAGCGTTACCAGACCGTCTACGCCGCCGTCAAAGGCGCGGTTGCCGCTCCCACTGCCGGACTGCACTTCACTCCGGAAATCCTCGCCGCCGCCAGAGCAAAAGGGGTGCGTATCGGCGAATTGACCCTCCATGTGGGAGCTGGTACATTCAAACCCGTTTCCAGTGAACACGCCGAAGAGCATCAGATGCACTACGAGGACTTTGTTCTGCCGGAATCCACCGCTGAATTGGTCAATGAAACCCGAAAAAACGGCGGCAAAGTATTGGCAATCGGAACCACCACCGAGCGGGTGTTGGAAAGCTGCTGTGATGAAAACGGTCACCTCACCGCCCGCAGCGGCAGAACCAATATTTTCCTCTACCCTCCGCGCCAGCCCAAAGGTGAAGATATGCTTTTGACCAATTTCCATCTGCCATGCAGTACGCTGTTGATGCTGGTAAGCTGTTTTGCCAGCCGGGAAAAGGTGCTGGCGGCTTATGAGAGAGCCAAAGCGGAAAATATGCGTTTCTACAGTTACGGCGACTGCATGTTGCTGAAGTAAGTTGAGGAAAGGGAAACAAAGATGTTTATCCGGATGCTTTTTTCCGACCCGCGCAGTTTTGCCGCGCTGACTCTGATCGTGGTCTTTTCCATCTGCCTGCACGAATTTATGCACGCCTATGCGGCGCTGAAAATGGGCGACCCCACGGCGGCGGAACAGGGACACCTGACCATGAATCCCTTCAAGCAGATGGGGATAATCTCCCTGATCATGCTGCTTTTGATCGGTTTGGCATGGGGACAGGTTCCGGTAAATCCCGGTAACCTGAAAACCCGTTCCCGGAGAATCGCCGTGGCTCTGGCGGGAGTGTCGGCTAATCTGGCACTGGCAGTGATCTTTATCATTCTGGCTTACCTGACCATCAAATTCACGGTCAATAACCCCTTTGCCCTTACCATGCTGATTCAGGGAGCGGTGATGAATCTGGTGCTGTTGTGCATCAATATAATGCCGATACCGGGGCTGGATGGGTTCAATGTCCTCCGGGAATTTATCCGTTTTGACTCCCAAAAAGCACTGGAACGCGCCAACATCTGCTTTTTTATCCTCACCATGCTGTTATTTGTCAGCATTGATAAGATAACCGGGTTTGCGCTGCGCGTGACGGCGGCATTTTTGAATGTACTTCTGCAGCTTGGAGAGTAAGTTATGATCAAAGTTGCCGCCGCCGTGATCATCGACCGGGAGAAGGTCTTTATTTCCAGCCGTCCGGCAGATAAACCGCCTGCCGGATGGGAGTTCCCCGGAGGAAAACTCGAACCGGGAGAAACTGTCGCAGATGCGGCAAAAAGAGAACTCCACGAAGAGCTTGGCATGCAAATAGTTACCCACGAGGAACTTTATACTGTTTCCCATAAACACCTGCAAATAACCTTTATCCGCTGCACCATTGCGGCAAGTTCCCCTGCCCCGGCAGCCCGGGAAAATCAATCATTCAAATGGGTCACGCTCTCAGACGTTCCCCCCGAAGGATTGTTGAAAAATGATCTTGAATTTTGGGATTTTCTTGTTGCCCGTAAAATAAAATGGGGATGAGTACCGTTAAAGGGATGGAAGAAACGGTGATGAAAAATAACGAAATTACAGCGGAAAATGCTTACGAAAAAGTTGACGATGCGGAGTTGATACGCGCGTATGCCAAAGGTGATGAAAAAGCCTTTGAAACGCTCTATTACCGCTATCGCAAGCCGCTGTATGGTTATTTGAACAATCTGGTCGGCAATAATGCAGCTGAGGCGGATGAGGTATTTTCCGAGGCCTGGCAGCGGGCAATAAAGAAACTGCCCAAATATCAGGACAGCGGAAAATTCAGTGCGTGGCTCTTCAGAGTGGCACGGAATATCTACATCGACCGCCTGCGGCACAATAAGCCGGAAAAGTTCGTAACCACCGATTCGGATGACTCAATGGAGTTGAGCGGCGTGACCGATTTTTCCCCCGACCGCCAGTTGGGCACGCTGGATATAAGTGCGGCGGTGAATGCGGCATTGGATTCACTGCAGCAGGAACAAAGAGAGGTATTTCTCTTGAGAGAAGAGGGAGAGTTATCCTTCAAAGAGATTGCCGAAATACAGCACTGTTCACTGGGAACGGTGTTGAGCAGGATGCGTTATGCGTTGAAAAAATTGAGAACATTTTTGGAAAATATAGACTCAGGAGGGTTGTTGAGATGAAAAAATTTTTACGGATCAAGCTGCCTCGTTCTGAAAGAGAAGTGCCGCTGGCACTGGATGCGGAAATACTGGCATCAGCTGCGCTGCAGGCGCGGGCATTGCGGCGGAAACGTCTGGCAGTCAAAATGGCACTGCCCGGAGCAGTGGCGGCGGCGGCAGCAGTGGCGGTGATCGTATACGGGGCATTGAACCCGGTTCCGGTCGTCAATTCCGGCAGTTCCGTCCAGCCGGAAAGTGTCGTCATTGCCGCATTGCCGGAAACACCCCCGGCAGTGGAAGTGCCGACCACCGCAGAGTTGCTGGCATTGGCAGACTTCAGTGCATTGGAGCAGGAAAGCTACAATCTGGCGATCATCTCTGATTTTTCACTGGATGGCGACAATATTACGATATAAGGTCAGAATAGAAAATGAAGAGAAAGATTTTGTTCAGTGCGGCATTGTTATGGTCGATAACGATGATAAGCGGCTGCACTCTTTTCGGTACTGACAAGGGTGAAAAACTTGCAGAACCGCCGGTAAGTGATAAGATCGGAGTTCCGGCAGAGCAGAAAGATCCGGCACCGGCAATACCACCGGCAGAGGCAGACCCGGCACCGGCAAATCCGGAAAAAAAGTCGGAAGAAGAGGTAAAGAAACCGGCAGTTACGGAAAAAGAAAGTGCGCTGGTTCCTCCGGGAGAAAAGTCAGGGAAGCCGGAAAAGGTCAGAGGGGCAGTTCCTCCGCCGTCCCGTCCGCGCAGTCCGGAAAATTACCGCCGCGGTCCGGGTTTGTGGCGGGTATTCACCCGTCTTCCCCGGGAAGAACAGCAGGAACTTCTTCAGCTTCAGCGCAGTGATCCGGAGCGTTACCGGAAAATAATGCATGAGAAAGCCGATCAGCTTTACAGCCGGGAAGCCGCCCGCCGTCAGGAGTTGGAAAAATTGGCGGAAAAGATCCGCAACTCGGATAAAGCGGCAGAAAAGGAGGCGTTAAAGACACTTTTGCGGGAAAAGGTGAAAGAAGATTTCCGTCAACGTCTGCAGGATACCCGCCGTGATATAGAGGCTTACAAGCGCCGTACCGCCCGGTTGGAAATGGAGTTATCCAAACGGGAAAAGAACTGTGATGCCATAGTGGAAGTAATTTTGAACCGCCATTTGGAAGGCAAACCGCCGGTATCTCCGCCGCCTCCGGTGCAATAAACGCAGATTTTTCCAGAAAGACACTTGAAAATTTCAAAATTCAGATATATATTAAGAGAGTAACAAAAAATGGGGCAGTAGCTCAGTTGGCTAGAGCATCACACTGGCAGTGTGAGGGTCGAGA
>JAZUPS010000356.1:0-5101 GCA_045605305.1 Victivallaceae bacterium | reverse complement strand
GGGCAGGTGAAAAAGAACCTCTCTCTGCCTTATTTTTTTTCAATACATCCCGCATACGGTTACAGCAGAGATGAGAAGTAATTACGAAAAGTTCGATAAGAGTAAAGCCGCGATGCTTTACTTCATCTGAATGAAGACGTTTGGTCTCATGGGAGCGAGGTGTAAGATTTTTTTTCATACCCGTTTTCTCCTTTTTGTTTTTGGGGGTTAGTTAGTAAATCTTTCATCTATCTCATCTTGCAAGGCGGCAAAAAGTTCATCGGTCATCGCCTGGATCTCATCCAGCGAACAGACCGCCGCAGTCAGCGGATCAAGGGCAACCGCGTGGAAAATATCCTTGCGACTGCCGCTTAAAGCTCCTTTTGCCGCCATGATCTGCATACTGATCATGCCGCGGTTCAATCCGGCAAGCTCTTCCGGGTAATCCTCAATGCGTGTGGGCTGGATGCCGCCGCCGGAAATCAGGCAGGGTACTTCCACACAGCACTCCGGCGGGAGCGATGGGATCAAACCGTGATTCATCACATTCAAATTCGCCTCAAATGGACGGTTGTTGACAATGGCGGAGATCAGCTGAATGGCGTATTCCGCACTGGGTTTAGTATCGATGGCGATCTCTCCGCTGAGCATTTTGACGATTTTTTCATCGTTGACCTGCTGCATTTTTTTGCCCAGATGGTACGCTGCCCCGGGAACTCCGCAGAACATGGGGGCAAATTCGATCCCGTCGCCGTCGCAGAAACTTACGCCCTCTTCCACATTGCAGAATTTATCGATCAACTCCTGCCGTTTGCGGAAGTAGGGAATGTATTCACTGCCGTGACCGCTGGATTCCGTGGGGAAGTAACCGAAGTGGCGCATGATCTCAAAACGCACTTTGTCTTTGTTGTAAATTTCCGGGTTCTCCATGGCTTTGAAAAGTTCCGGATAAATATCTTGGCCCTGATATTCGGCTTTGAGGAAGAATGCCTGATGGTTGATCCCGGCGGTCAAAGTCCGCAGTTCCTCAAAAGGTACTCCCACTTTGGAAGCGATACTGCGCAAAGTTCCCTGCACACTGTGGCATAAGCCGATGACCTTGACCGTCTTCGCCCGTTTGGCAGCGGCGATGGTGTTGATCGACATGGGGTTGACATAGTTGAGCAAATAAGCTCCCGGACAATGTTTTTCCATGGCATCCACAATGGGGAGCAGGGCTTTCAATGCCCGCAATCCCCGGAAGATCCCTCCGGGGCCTGCGGTATCGGCAACTACTTGAGATACGCCGTATTTTGCCGGTATCTCATACTCCAGACGCTGACACTCCAGCGTGCCGCAGCGGAAAACAGTGATCACATAGTCAGCTTGTTTTACCGCCTCATCCAGATCGGTGGTCATGCTGAAATTGGGAGTCACCCCCAGTTTTTCAGCGGTCATCATGGCATATTTGAAGGAGTTTTCCAGCCGTTCCCGGGAAATATCCATCAGGCAGACCTCGGCATTTTTCAGCGAGGGGTCAAGCATGATGTCTTTCAGAAAACGTTGAGCAAAGATTACTCCGCCGGCGCCGATTAAAGTGATTTTCATTTTGAGATCCTGTTTTTGAAATTGTAAGCATTCCGGTAAAAGAACTTATCTTTTCCATCATCATTTCCCCACTGGAAATAGACGGAAAGGGAAATGTCGAAAAAGTTTTCCCAGAAGTGTTTGAGCTTCAACGCCCTCTCATTTTCCTGCGGCAAACCGTAAAATTGATCGGTGGCAAAGAGGAATTTGTCATTGAAATTCCTGGTGGTTCCGTCATTGGCCTTGCGATCCATGGAATTTATCAGCTGCAGGAGGATCTCCGGATTGCGGTAGCCGGAAATATCGTGGACGATGTTTTTGTAATAGTAAATATTCTGCACGCTCTCCTCAAACCACGGATAGCCCAGATGACCGCCGATGATCCGCAGATCAGGAAAGGCTTCGGCAATGCCGCCCAGATACGCCGGGCGCATCCCATCCGGGCCGCAGCCGATTGCATCATTGCCGCGCTTCTTCCAACTGCCCGCTGAAACTGCCATACCGGTGTGAAAGAGGATCGGCATATCCAGCTCTTCCGCCCGGGCGTAAAAGGGATAGTAACGCTGATCATTCCAGTTGGTCAATGGTTTATATGGTTTCAAGCCGCAAAATCCGGCATCTTTCAAACGGTCGATCTCATCTGCTGTTTTGGAAAAATCCAGATGCCCGTAGGCAAATACCACCTGCGGGTGATCTTTGACCGCCTGCAGGACTTCCTGCTGCGTGGCAAGTTCGATACCGCCTAAAGTGTAGCCGGAAAGATCCATCAGCCAAATCTCATCAAATTCACCGGAATCAGCGATTTCGTGAAAACCCTGATGGTTGTGGACTAAATGAGCGTGAGCATCAATACACTTCATAAAAACTTCTTTCAGATATTGAATTTGGGTGCCTGGGCAGTGGCAACGTCGCTGGCGATGATGCAGTTGGGGTGACGGCGGCAGTAAGTTACCGGATAATCATCCCCCGGCTGACCGGCGGCGGCGATGCGGATAATGGTATTTGCCCAGAGAAATTCCGTGGATTCATTGCGGGTCATAAGCAGCATCTTTCTGGCGCCGAGGCACTGTTTCATGCCGAGAGTGACTGCCCTTTTGGGGAAGTTTTCCAGATTGCCGCCGACTCCCCGGTGTCTGGTGGCGTCGATAGTGCGGGTAAATTCGTTGATCTCCAGGATCCGGGGATCGCTTTCCGCCACTCCGGGAGCAGGCTCATTGAATGCCACATGACCGTGGATGCCGATACCGCCGAAGCAAACTTCGATGCCGCCGGATTTTTCGATCATTTCCGGCAGTTCGGCAAGGATCTCCGGACGGGGGAAGATCACCTGATCGGCGGGCATGAGCAGTTCCGGACGCACCCGGTCAAAGAAAAGTTTGCCCACCTGACCGCGGAAACTCAGCGGATGGGTCGCCGGGATCAATTCATCTTTTTCATCATCCACATACTCATCCATAAAGAAGAAGCGGACATTTTTCAGTGAGATGCTCTCAAAATTGATCTTTTCCGCCATGATCCGGTAGGGCTGGGTGGGACCGACCGGCATGATAAAGTTGACCACCTTATTTCCGGCGGCGGCTTTGCGGAACTCATTGACCATCTCCTCAGCAAGATACTCATAAAGCTCATCGAGAGTCTGAGTGAGTTTCAGCTGCCCCTTGGATTCGGCAATAAGTTCTTCAATGGAAAGTGAGAGTAAATGGCGGACTTCTTCTTTACGATTCATTTTTTTACACCTTTTCAATTTTTGCATCATAAAAATGCTTGCTTTATCATAATTTAGTGTTATTTTATACCATAAACAATGATGATTTTGATAAAATTGTATCATATTTGATAAAAAATGAGAAAAATTGTAGCCCGTCCGAATCCGGCACTGCTTCCGGGATTTCCCATGCCGGTACATGTGCGTTCCGCCGGGTATAATGAAGCGGAATTCAACTGGGAAGAACATAAGGACCCCCGTCCTTTTGTGCAGATATTCTGGTGCATTCAGGGGGCGGTGGAGTTTTTTCTTCCGGAAGGCAATCAGACCATCCGCCCCGGCGAAGTTTTCATTTACCTGCCAATGGAGACCCACCACCTGCGGGCGGTCGATCCGGTTGCTTCATTGAAGTATTACTGGTTCACCTTTGACGGTGATTATGCGGAAAAATTCATGCTCTCCTACGGTTATCCCCGGAAAAACGTTACCGGGGTGGAGTGTCCGACGGAGTTGTTTTCTGAATTGGAGATACTCGTGCAGAAACAGACCGGTTACGCCCGGCGGCACGCTCTGGCTATTGCCGCAGAGATCCTCGCCCGTATCGGCGGCATGGATGACGATCTCCCCATTGAATCGCTGATAAAAAAGTTCATGCTCTTAGTGAGAAAGCATCTCCACGATCCCGGGGTGACTGTTCACGATCTGGCGAAGAAACTCGGCGTTCACCGGATGACACTCAATAAACACTTTAAAGAGGCTATGGGAATCACCCCCGGCAAATATCTGGATGGTATCCGTTTGCAGCACGCCATGCGGCTTTTGCGCGATACTGAACTATCCTTGAAAGAGATCGTGGAAAATACCGGTATCGGCAATCAGAGTTACTTCTGCCGCCTTATCCGGGAAAAAGTTGGCGTCTCCCCCGCGGAGTACCGGAAAAAGTTCCGCTGACAACTCCTTTTACCTGAGTTATTCGGATATTACTGCATCAAACATGCTCTGAGTGGCGAAGCGGAAGATCCCTTTGCGGTTGTATTTTGAACGGTCAAGAAGCAAAATTTTCTGTTCTGCGATATTCATCAGCTTGAGGAGCAGGGCAAAGTGTTTTTCGTTGTTGGTGGTCACTCTTTCGTCACAGAGACCGAAGGCGGAAACGAATGCTTTGGAAATGGAGAGCTGCTCCAGTTCCCCCATGGCAGTCTGTCCCAGAAATGAGTTCAGCTGCAGATCGTAAGAGCCGCCCAAACCGATCAGAATATAGTGGGATGGAAACTTGTGGAAGTCCTGAATAATTGATACCGCATTGGTGACGATCGTCAAATTGGAAAAGTTGGAATTGAGCAGCTTCCATGCGAGCCATGAGACAGTGGTGGAGGAATCCAGAAAGAGGATGTCCCCCTCTTCGATCCGGTCAAATGCCAATTCGGCAATGGTCTGCTTTGCCCGGCAGTTCCAATTCATCCGCTCCTGAAAAGCGGTACTCATGGGCACTACGGGAGTAGGTACTCCCATGGCAATACCGCCGCGCATTTTGCGCACCACCC
This sequence comes from Victivallaceae bacterium, assembly GCA_045605305.1. Classification (GTDB taxonomy): domain Bacteria; phylum Verrucomicrobiota; class Lentisphaeria; order Victivallales; family Victivallaceae; genus UBA1784. Next base: position 307 of record JAZUPS010000356.1, on the reverse strand, counting down.
CCCGTTTGACCAGGGCGGCAATATCCCGGTGGATCGTGGCACAGGATACCTGCAGTTTCGCCTGCAGTTCCGGAATGGGGCAGAACTCCTTATCCTTGATATAATCGATAATGGCGTAAGAGCGCATGTTTTTCATAGATAATGCTATCCTTTTTTGTTTTTCTCTTGAGGCAATTTCAAAAGTCCTCAAAAGCTCTTGAAAATTCCCGTTGCGATCTGAAAGTGGGGCGTTTTCGGGTGTTACCGCTGTGGGTAGCACCCCTTGTCTCGGCGTAGAGTTGCGAAGCAACCGAAGCCGGATCAAACT
>JAZUPS010000355.1:0-27790 GCA_045605305.1 Victivallaceae bacterium | reverse complement strand
GAGGGTCTCAACGAGAGCTTCCTGAATGACACCGTCTTTCACGTTCAGCGTCAGTTTGCAGCAGCCCTGCTGGGGTGCGCACCAGCCGATACCGTGGGTCAAGCCGGAAATATCGCTGATCTGTTTGGATTTTACCCATTTGCCCTCTTCGGGAATGGGAGCCGGACCGTGCTTGACGCCTTTGGCGACACGGCACATCTGCTCGACTTCATGCGAGCACTGATAGGGACAACTCATTTGTCTGGTCTCCATTATTAATAGTGAATGGTTGAATAAGCCCATATAACCGTAGTTATAATATAACACCTGTGACCGCATTTTTCAAGGTGCAGGAGAAAAAATCCCCCTCTCTCCGGCAAAATCAGCGGAGCAGCTCTGCCGCTTCCCGGTCTCCGGCTGAAGCGGCACGGCGCAGCAGTTCCAGAGCCTTGTTTTCGTTCCGCTCCGTGCCGCTGCCGTTGAGCAATGCTTTGCCCGCCTCCCGCATAGCTCCGGGATGACCGGCATTTGCGGCGCGGTTGAAAAAATAAAAGGCAACTGCGGCATTTGCCGGAACTTTTTTACCATCCCGGTAATGTTCTCCCAGACGGTACGCCGCCAGACGGCTGCCAAGCTCTGCCGCTTTGTGGTAATTATACATCGCCTGCCGGATATCCGGTTCAGTTCCGATGCCGAATTCATAACAATCACCAAGTTTGCAAAGCGCCGGAGGATAGTTCTTTTCCGCCGCCTCTTTCAGCAATTCAAATGCCCCCGCCGGATCATGAGCCATATTCACCCCGGCAAGTTTCATCTGCGCCACATCGGTTTTCGCTCTGGATGAACCGAGTTTCACCGCTTCTTCATAGAGTTTCAACGCCTCACTGCGGTTTACCGGCATCCCCAGACCGAGGAGCATCATTTCCGCCAGCTGGGCAATGGCATCGGGGTGTTTCTTTTTCGCGGCACGGCGGAGTATTTCCGCTCCGGCGGCGGCATCAGGAACTCCGCCGCCCAATCCGGAACGCAGACAGGCGGAGTAAAGCAAAAGCAATTCACTCTCCGCATCAGCGGCTCTTTCAACGTATCTTTTCAAAACCTGACGCAGTTCTCTGCCGTTTTTTTCCACGTCCCGGTAGAGCATTTTTGCCAGCAGCCCCATCGCCTCGGTATCATTTTCCGCCAGCGGACGGAGCATTTCCATCGCCCGTTGGGGATCGGCAGGAACTTCCGGCAGTTCCTCCTCTTCAAAAATATCTTTTTCCACTCCGCCAAAGAGCATTTCGGCATAGCGTACTGCCGCCTTTTTCACGCCCTTATCCATTGCCGTTTCAAAAGCGCGGAATGCCCCGGCAACATTTTTTTTGCACCCCCAGCCTTTAAGCAGACACATTCCCATGTTGTAACTTGCCGAAGCTGAACCGCTTTTAGCTGCACGGCGGAACCAGTAATACGCCAAAGGCAAATTACCTTTGCGTTTTTTGCCGAAAAAAAATTCTGCTGCAAGTCTTTCCTGACTGGCAACATCCCCCTGCCGGGCGCGCTCCATAAGCTCATCTGCCCCGCAGAGCAAAAAGGCGGCAAAAAGCGCCGCCCATATCAATGCTCGTTTTACACCCGGCATTACTTGGTCAATTCCTTGATCTTAGCCTCAAGTTCCTTGATTTTGACATCAAGTTTCTGGACTTTCTTCGGCATGGCGACCCGGGCAATGAACTCCCGCTGGGACTCCGCCGGAGTACCGACCACAATAGAACCCGGAGGCAGGGTCTTTACCACTGAACTGGTTCCGGCAACCTGAGAACCGTCACCGATGGTGATGTGACCGTTGATGCCCGCCTGTCCGGCGATGATAACGCCTCTGCCAAGCTCCGCACTGCCGGCAATTCCGCACTGGGCAACCAGAATGGAACTTTCACCAACGACCACGTTGTGAGCAACCATTACCTGATCATCGATCTTGACGTTGTCTTTGATCACAGTTTTGCCGAAACGGGCGCGGTCGATGGTGGTATTGGCACCGATTTCCACGTCATTGCCCACGGTAACGATACCGGTCTGGGGAACTTTGACCAATCCGGCAGGCCCGGGGACGAAACCGAATCCGTCACCGCCGATGACCACTCCCGGGTGGATGATGCACTTCTCACCGACCGTACAGCGGTACATGATGGTCACACTGGGGTAAAGGATCGTTCCCGCGCCGACAGCGGCATCGTGACCGATGTAACAGAGCGCTCCAATGACTGCACCGTCACCGATAACTGCTCCGGCTTCGATCACCGCATTGGCACCGACGGAGACATCTTTGCCGATCACCGCCGTCGGATCGACCGCCGCTGTGGGGTGGATACCGATCACCGCAGCGGGGGGTTCTTCCGCAAAAAGCGCAGTGATTCTGGCAAACGCATAATCCACATTTTCGCAGACGATCAGAGTGCGGTTTTCCGTGGAAGCTCCGGCAAGGTCTTTGCACACCAGCACGATACCGGCAGAACCGTTATTGAGCTGCTCTTCATATTTCTTACTGCCGACAAAACTCAACTGATCGGCGGCGGCATCTTTGATTCCGGAAATTCCGTTGATCACCCGTTTCGGGTCTCCCTGGATAACTCCGCCGGTAATTCCGGCGATCTCTTCAGCGGTCATGGTAATCTGTTTCATCTGTTATTCCCCTGATTTGGTTTGGCGGCAGCACGGTTGAGTTCCCGGATCACCTCGTCGGAAATATCATTTTTTCCGGGAAAAACCAGCACCGTCGGCAAGCCGTTGGCTGTTTTCCCCGAAGAATCCAATACAAAAGCGTAATTTCCGGCGGCGGCGCGCCGCTTGATCTCTTTCTGAATATCCTTGACAATTTCACTGCGCTTTTCCTGCTGCAGACGGGCAAACTCCCGGCGGCGCTCATTGGCATAAAGTGAAATTTCCGTCTCTTTGGCTTTGACTTTGGCAACTGCCGCTTCGGCATCGTCGGCGGCTTTCTTTCTCGCCTGATCAGAAAGTGCCGGATTGAGGGCATTGGTTCCCAGACGGCGCGCCTCGGCGCGAAGCGACTCCAGCTGACTGTTCATCTGACTCATGTAAGTACGCGCCGCTTCCGCCTGCTGATTGAGGAAATCCTCCGCGATCCGGCTCTTGTAATAGGCATTGAAGATCCGGTCAAGGTCAACGACCGCGATCCGGAGTTCCGCCGCATGAGCGCACAGCGCCAGCGAAAATAAAAGAACGGTGAGGATCTTTTTCATTTCACAGAACTCAAATTGAGTTGGAAGTGTAGTTCGGGGCATCTTTGGTGATGACCACATCGTGGGGATGCGCCTCACGCAAACCGGCGGCACTGACCCGCACCATCTTCGCCTTTTCCTGCAATTCCGCCACAGTGCGGGCGCCGCAGTAACCAAGACTGTAACGCAAACCGCCGACGAACTGGTGGATCACATTGCGCACAGCGCCGCGGAAGGGAACCATAGCTTCAATACCCTGAGGCACCAGCTGGGCATCATCATCCACATCATCCTGTCCGTAACGTTCACGGCTGCCTTTATTGCACTTCATCGCCTCCAGCGAACCCATGCCGCGATAGGTGACATAACTTCTGCCCTGATGGAGAATCACATCGCCGTTGCTTTCACTGGTTCCAGCCAGAGCGGAACCCATCATCACGCTGGATGCACCGACGGCCAGAGCTTTGGCGACGTCGCCGGTCTGTTTGATTCCGCCGTCTGCAATGACCGGAATATCCGCCGGAATGGCGCTTCGGACAGCGTAAACCGCAGACACCTGCGGCACACCCACACCGGCAACCACGCGGGTGGAGCAGATGGAACCGGGCCCGATACCGACTTTCACGCCGTCAGCGCCCGCATCGGCAAGAGCTTTGGCGCCTTCAGCGGTGGCGACGTTTCCGGCAACGATGTCAACTTTGCTGCCGTAGCGCGCTTTGAAGAGGCTGACCGTTTCGATAACCCCTTTGGAGTCGCCGTGAGCGGTATCGATCACCAGCGCATCGACTCCGGCATTGACCAGAGCTTCGGCGCGGACTTCATCGTAGGGGCTGATCGCCGCCGCGACCCGCAGCTGATGACGGGAATCGCGGTTGTAAGCCGGTTCATCACCGGCGATCAGGGTGCGGGCATCGAGGAAGCTGAAAAGTCCGGTAAGTTTACCGTCTTTATCGACCATAGGCAGCTTGCCGACCTTGTTTTTCAGCATGATCTGATATGCTTCACCGATCTCCGTATCAGTGGGAACTGAGATCGGAGCTTTGGTCATCACTTCGCTGATTTTGATATTGTAATCGGTGAGGAACTTTATATCTTTGCTGGTGAGGATGCCGACCAGTCTGCCGCCGTCATCGACGATGGGAAAACCGGAAAAGGAGTACTTCTTCCGTTTTTTCTCATCCAGCATATCCGCCACGGTCTGTTCCGGACGGAAGACGATGGGAGTGCGGATAACGCCGTTGAGGTAAAGTTTGACCTTGCGCACCTCTTCCGCCTGCCGTTCAGGGGAGAGGTTTTTATGGATAACACCGATACCACCGAGACGCGCCATGGCAATCGCCATTTCGCTTTCGGTCACGGTATCCATAGCGGCGCTGATAAAGGGGATATTCAGCTTGATGTTGCGGGAGAAATAACTGCTCACATCGGTATCATGAGGCAGAAAATCCGAATATTGTGTGACCAGTGAAATGTCATCAAAAGTCAACCCTTCAAAAGGGAACGCCGCCATAAATTGATCGATGTAACGCATAGTGCTTTTTCTCCAGATATAATTAGTGTATAGTCTACCGTTTGCTTAATATACACCGGTATTACCACTCTTTCAAGCATTTTTTCTGCAAAAAAAAGCACCTTTGCCGGATTTTTCCGCTGAAATATCCCCCCACAGGTAATTGCAGAAGATCAAAGCGGCAGTTTGATCCGGCTCCGGCTGCTTTGCTGCTCTACGCCGTAACACAGGGTGCTGCCCGCAGCGGCAACACCCGAAAACGCTCCACTGAAAGAGTCGCGACGATGAATTTCAAGAGCTTTTGCGAACTTTGGAAATAACCTCAAAAAAAACAGCTTTCTGCACCGTTGTCCGCAAGTGCAGAAAGCCGAAGGAAGGGGAATTGTCAAATTTTTGCCGTTCAGCCCAGCAGATCGGTTCCGATCTTGAGCAAAGAACCGAGCTGGTAAACTATGGTCGTAACAACATACGCCAGAACAAAGTGCGCTCCGGCTTCGACGATCGCCATTTTCCAGGAGTTCAGCTCCCGTTTGATAATGGCAAGGGTCGCCAGACAGGGGATGGAAAGCAGGCAGAAAAGCATGATGCAGAATGCCTGAAGAGGCGTATAATTTTTCTGCATTTTCTCCCGCAGACCTTCAGATTCCTCATCTGCCTCACCTTCGCTGTAAAGAATACCCATCTGCGCCACAAACACCTCTTTCGCCGCCAGCGCACCAATGGTGGCGGTGGTAACGCGCCAGTCAAACCCCAGCGGTTTGAATACCGGTTCAAGGAACTTGCCCACTCTGCCGGAAATGGTGTATTCAAAGGTCTCTGAAAGCTGATCGTTTTCCAGTTTCGCAACTTTCTCCTCCTTCTCTTCCGCAGAGAGACCGGAGTTTTCCACCGCGGTTATCTGCGCCTCATAATCGCAGGAGAACTCCTTTTTTTCCGGATATGTATTGCAGATGTAAAGAATAATACTGGTCAGCAGAATGATGGTTCCGGCTTTCTGCAGATACATTCTGCCTCTGTCCCACATATGGAAAAGCAGACTTTTCAAGGTCGGCATCCGGTAAGGGGGCAGCTCCATCAGATAAACTTCTCCGTCACCTTTGAAAAGGGTGGACTTCATGATCCGCGCCCCGATCAAAGCGGTCAATACACCGATGATGTAAATCAGCCACATGGTGAATGCCTGATACTTTTCCGCAAAAAATGCCGGGATGATCAAGGCGTAGATCGGCAATCTTGCTCCGCAGCTCATCAGCGGCAGAACCATGATCGTGATCTTCCGGTCACGCTCAGATTCAATGGTACGGGTCGCCATGATCGCCGGAACCGTACAGCCGAATCCGAGGATCAGCGGCACGAAGGATTTACCCTGCAAACCGAACCGGCGCATCACGCCATCCATCACAAATGCGGCACGGGACATGTATCCGGATTCCTCCAGAATGGCAATGGCAAAGAAGAGAAAGAGGATATTGGGCAGAAACACGATCACTCCGCCCACACCGGCAATAATACCGTCAATGATCAAACTCCGCAGATAAGGCAGAGTCTCTTCACTCCAGATATGGCCGACAGTTCCGCCCAGCCAGCCGAAAAATTCTTCGATATAACCCATCAAAGGGTCAGCACAAATAAAGGTGAACCAGAATGTTACATACATGATCGCCAGAAACAGCGGAAACCCGAGAAACTTATTGGTCATCACCAGATCGATCTTGTCAGAAATCTCCCGCCGTTTCTCCTGAGTCGTGGAAATCGTTCCCCGGCAGGCTCCGGCAAGCATCGCATAACGGCGGTCAGCCATAAAAGTATCTGCCTCAATGGCATGTTTTTCCCGCAGATGAAGTATCTGGGCATCGACCTCTTCCCACACCGGTTTGAAGTCGGTGATCTTCATCACACAGGTATCTTTTTCCAACAGTTTAATGGCGAAAAAGCGGGCGGGAATATGCTGATAACGCTCGATTTTCAGCGCATCGATCTTCTCTGCCACTGCGGTTATCGCTTCATCAAAATCCGCCCCGTAAGAGAGCATGGGGATACCGTGTTCATCCAGACGGGTCAACTCTTCGCTCAGACGTTTTTTAAGTTCCGCCACTCCGGAAGCGGTATTGCCGATGGTTTGGACAATGGGTGAACCGAAGTATTTTTCCAGTTTCGGAATGTCGAACTTCAACCCCTTTTTCCGGGCATCATCGCTCATATTGAATGCCAGCAGCATGGGAATGTGCAATTCCGCCAGCTGAGTGGTCAGATAAAGACTGCGCTGGGGAATGGTGGAGTCGATCACGTTGACGATCAAATCGATACCCGGCTTGGTCAACTCCTCAAAAACCACCGCCTCTTCCGGAGATGAGCTGGAAAGTGAATAAACTCCCGGCAGGTCGATCAATTCGATCTCACAGCCGTCAAGTGTAAAACTGCCGGATTTGCTCTCCACCGTGACACCGGGATAGTTGCCCACATGCTGACGCGCCCCGGTAAGGGAGTTGAAAATACAGGTTTTGCCGCAATTCGGATTACCGGCAAGGGCAATACGGAAATTTTTACGCATCTGCCGCCTCCATCTTCTTCATCATGATTGCCGCCGCATCCTCTTTATGCAGCGCCATACTGGTTTCAAGAACCTTTACCCGGATAAGGGAACCGAATGGAGCATGAGCTTCGATCAAAAGCTCCGTCCCCGGTACGATCCCCACATCGGCAAGTTTCTTTCTGCCCCGGGACTCCGGAGCAATTCCGATGATCGTCGCCTTGGTTCCAACCGGCATACGATCCAGTGAATCGGCATGATTGTTTCCGTTCATAAAAAAAACATTCCTCCACGCAAAATGAGTTATGAGGACTTTTAAAATTGCCTCTCATCATGTCATGATATAATATACAGCCGGAAATATTTATTGTCAATTAGACATGGCTAATTTTTCTGAAAAATTTTCCTTCCACAAGAACCATCTGCCTCGTCGGGGAAATCAATAACCTGTACCGTAAGGATTCAACTCCCATGAAGCAGGGGTGTTCCGGGGAATGGGGCTGTAACCGTCACGCTCGATCTGCGTGCAGCCGGAAAAAAGAAATAAAAATACCGCTGCGGCAAACACAGCGGTACAGATAAGAAGCTTTTTCATTTGACTCAAAAGAGACTGTAGGCTCTCATTTCCAATACTTGCAATGCCAGAGTCGCTCCGGCAAGAAGCAGGGTGATAATGAGCATGATGGTGAAGAATTTTGATTCAAGCATCGTTATTCTCCTTTCACATCTTTGGCGCTGTAGATCACCACGTCACCGATCTGAATATCATTTTCTTTATCGACCGGAATACTGGCGGTGGATTCTTTGGCACCGACGTTGCTCAAGGTAACTGCAGCGATAAATTTGCCGTCACGGGTGACGTTGAAGTTCAAGCCGGATTCCAGATCGGCATTGAGGATCAACTCTTTGTTGCCGACAGTCTGCTTGATGGTGGTTTCACTGCCGAAGTTGATCACGATGTAACCGTACTCTTTGGAAACTTCAGTAACACTGCCGACCAGAGCCTTGCGGACATCATCCGAACCGCGCCGCCAGATTTTCGGATCGCTGTCGGCGGGGTTGAGGTTCAACGCACGTTTGTAGTCGGAGATCACCCCGTTGAGGCGGGAAATTTCCGCATCACGTTTGCCGATGGTGGATTTGAGATTGGCAACGGCAACCGTTGCATTGCTCAAATTTTTCTGAGCAGTATTCAGGTTTTCGACCGTCTTCTGAACCGCGGTGACCGTCTTTCCGGGGACATCGCCGTTATCAACAAAGGAGCCGCCGACAGATTTGGAAATATTGCGGAGAGCGTTGGCGTAGTTGGTTCTGACAGTTTTATGCTTATTGACCACCGCAGTGATCTGCGCCACACCGTTCTTGGCATTGTTGAAGAGCAACTGTTTGTCAAATGTGGCGCCATTGGCTTTGGCGATCGCAGCAAGATAGTCGGCGATGTCGCTGCGGTTTTTGCAAACACGGCTGACCGCTTCACCGACCCGGCTGACCGCGTTGGAGTAGGTGGAAATACTCTCAAAGGTTGCCGGAGCAACGATCTGACCGCCGACAGCTTGGCTCATGGAAGAGAAGACCTTGGCCATCGCGGCACGCTGTTTTTTCACCTGGGCAAGTTCATTGCTGACCTTCGTGTACTGAGCGACCATCTTTTTGTATTCGGCATCAAGTTCTTTATATTTGGCGGCGACCGCTTCGCTCTGGGCGGTCAGATTTTTCAACTGCTGATCCAGATTGCTCTGGCTGTACTTTTTGTGGGAAAGTTTATCGGCAGTCAACTGGGAGGCGAATTTCTTATCCATCTTGATGTGCAGCTCTTCTTCAGAAAGCTGATCATCAATGGTCTTGGCACTCTTGTGGATGGCGGCACTCATCTGTTCCCAGCCATTGACGAACTGCGTGCGCTTCTCATAGAGGAAGTAGGAGCAGACAGCACTGACCAGTGCCAGCACGAGGATGATGATACAAGCGACCGTGTTAAAAGTTTTCATAATCGACTACCTTTTTTGTTATATCCTTAAAAATCTGTTTGAACTTACAAAAATTATGTACTCTATGAAATTTAACACAGAAAAGCCAGTTGTCAAATCCATAATGCCATTTTTTTGCAAAAAAACGCTTTTTTTTATGACTTTTGCCCTTTTATATCAGAAAACGCACCCCTTCGACCTTGCTCAAACGTCCCGCCAGAGCTTTCGCCCGCTCCATGGAATCGACCATGCAGGCAACTCTGACCGCCAGATATTTGCCGCCGCCGGAACTCCCGCCGCCGGTGATCTCAAAACCCGCATTCTCTTCAACTCCGATCGCTTCCGCCTGCTGACGCACCTTTTCAGCCTCTGCGGCAGCAGCGATCATCCGGAACTCCCAGCGGCAGGGAAATTTGATTTCTCCGGCAGGTTTACTCATTTTTCCTCCTCCCAATAAGGTGATATTTCCCGCAAACGGGCAATGATCGGGGGGAGTTTTTCCGCCACAAAATCCAGCTCTTCAGCTTTATTGCAGCGGGAAAGGCTGAAACGGATCGTTCCATGCGCCGCGCTGTAAGGAATCCCCATTGCCCGCAGAACATGGGAAGGCTCCAAACTGCCGGTGGTACATGCAGAACCGCTGCTGGCACAGATACCGAATACATCCAGCAGCATCAGAATACTCTCTCCCTCAATACATTCAAAACTTATAGAACTGGTTCCCGGCAAACGGTTTTCCAAATCACCGTTGATCCGGATGCGGGGGATGCTCTTGAGCAGTTTCGCCTCAAAGGCATCGCGCATACCTTTCAAATACTCATACTCCTGAGCCAGATTCTCAAAAGCGATCTCACAGGCTTTGCCCAAACCGATGATGGAGGTGACATTTTCCGTACCTCCACGGCGGCCGCGCTCCTGATGTCCGCCGAAGATCAGCGGTTCAAAAATGATGCCCCGGCGCACATACAATGCTCCGACTCCTTTGGGCGCGTGGAGCTTGTGACCGGAAATGGAGAGAAAGTCGATCTGACAATCTTTCACATCGATCGGCACTTTGCCCGCCGCCTGAACTGCATCACTGTGAAACAGCGCCCCTTTGGAGTGGGCAACTGCGGCGATCTCCTTTACCGGAAAAATGGTTCCGGTCTCGTTGTTGCCCCACATGGCGGAAACCAGCGCGGTATTCTCATCCACTGCCGCTTCCAATGCCGCCATATCCAGCTGACCGCGCTCATTCACCCCGATAAGTTCCACGGTGTAACCCCGGCGGGTAAGTTCTTCACAATAATGCAGTACCGCCGGATGCTCCACCGCAGTGGTAACGATCTTCTTTCTTTCCGGCAGGGCAGAAAGCGCCGCATTGATGGCGGTATTGTCGCTTTCCGTACCGCAACTGGTGAAGATGATCTCTGCGGCGTGTCCCTCTTTATCCCGGTAATCAGCACCGATGAGCCGCGCCACCTGACAGCGGGCATTTTCGACATCCGCCGCCACACTTCCGCCGAAACGGTGGATGCTTGATGGGTTGCCGTATCTTTCACAGAAATACGGCTTCATCGCCTCGAAAATTTCCGGAGTAACTGCGGTCGTCGCATTGTTATCCAGATAAATCACTCTGTTTTCCATAAATATAACCATCCGATCTGTGGATTAAAAGTTCTTGACTGCAGCTTCAATTATCACCTCTGCCGCCTCAGGCGCCGCACTGTCGATCCCCGGCTGAACCTCGTAACCGCCGCGCTCAAAACATTCGCGCATGGGAACATAGCCGGATTGAGACTGGGCAAGGGAGACGATAAAGGTGTTTTTATAAGGGGATTTTTCCCGGATCGCCCGGGCAATACCGTTGAATGGTTCACCGGGCAGAGAGACAAACGCCAGCTCTTTGCCGAAACCGATCACGGTCAGACGGGCATCGTGGGAAGGAACGCTTTTGGCATGGCAATCCAGCGCCCGCTGTGCGAAGAAACGAAGCGCCGCCGGAACTTTATTTGCCAAATCCTGACTTTCAAAGTCCCCCTCTTTGGGTATATCCGGAACCGTATCCAGCGTATGCTGTGCCTCCGCCACCTCAGCTTCGGTCAACTTGCGGTGGGGGATGGTGACGGTGGAATTTTTGACCGTTATCTCATCGGAGTCAAGTTTTTCCATCCGGTTCAATGCCTCCAGCACGATCCGGGCGTAACCTCTGCCGACCCGCACCGCTTCATCATAACTGGTCTGGTTGATCTTCTGACGGAAGTCGAAGTGGTTGATGTCTCCGGATGCATCATCCAGCACCAGAACCGGCATACTGGCTTTGAGAGAGTACTGTATCTCCTGAACAAAGCGTCCATACCAATCCGCTGAAACGAGATTTCCGCCGATGGTGTCACCGTGCTGGGCAATATTGCAGAGCAGTGCGGCAGTCCTGCCATTCTGGATAATGCGGATAACACCGATGGTACGGTCAAAATCGCTTTCCGGTTTGTCGATATCGGGGTTGCCCCAGCCGGGATTGGTGACGATAGTACCGTTTTTCATCCAGTAACGGCGGACAAAGCCGTAAGGATTGTTGTAAACTGAATCGTATTCGATCTCACCGGGAAGCAGATTCATTCTGGCTCTTTCCAGCGCCCGCAGCGCCCCCTGAATGATCTGGTTGAACGAGTATTCCGTCAACTCATTCTGTTCTTTACGCAGTTCCGGCCCGGTATGGGTGTGGTTGGCGCAGATGATCATATTGGAGTAAAGCTCAGCTCCGTATCTGGCAGTGATCTCCTCCTGCAGTTTATCCAGCAGAGCCTTGAAAACAGAACAAAGGTCAAAGACCATGATACCGCAGCAGACTTTTCCATTGTCGATGATCACCGTTTTGACATAAAGATCATCGTACATACCCGCATTCGGACGTTTATTCATGTACCCGGCAAGACCCACACCCACCGGCGGAGTGATGATCTCCTGAGCGTAACCGACTTTCAGCATTTTTTTAATCTTCCTTATGTAAATGGAGAGTATTGACATGCAAACGCAGATAGTGTCCTTTGGTTTCCGGTATCCGGAGCGAAAAGACAAAGGAGACCACCGCAATGACGGCGATGATGATAAAGAGGGTGAGATAAGCCTCATCAGAGTAAGTCACCACATCACCGGTTTTGGTTTTCTCAAAACAATCCAGCAGCAGTCCGATCAACTGGGCGCCCACCGCCACGGAAAGATAGCCGAACATGTTGCTCACCGCCGATGACTGGGCGATGATATCCCGGGAGTTCAGCTCCTGCATCACCATGGAGAAAATAGGCGGAACTCCCGCCGCCGCCGCAAACATACAGTAAATCAGCCCGAAACACCACCCATCCCACCGGAAATATATGGCGGCAACCATCAATACACTGCTCAAAGCACACAAGCCGCAGGCAAGCAGTACCAGCGGACGGCGGCGGTTGCCGGAAAGCCGGGTGAAAATACTGGTGGTCAGCATGGTGAACATACAGACCAGGGTCAGGGCAAAGATCACTGCCGCCGCCTGTTTGGAGGAAAATCCGGCGAAATCCTCCAGAAACTTCTTCCCGAAAAAGGTCTGGATGATAAAGTAGGTGCAGAAGTTGACATTGGCACAGAAAATTATCAGCCAGCTCAAAGGATTGCCGAGGATATGCCGGAATGGAGCAAGGGAGACAGGAGTTTTGGGGATCGGCGGCAATTCAATGCGTTTTTTGCCGTAAATCATCCCCAGATAAGCCGCTGCCGAAATCACCGCCGCACCCAGCAGGACATGCCGCCACGGATAAAGCCCGGTCAGCCACTCAAAGGGCAGAGAACCCATCAGACCGCCGGAGTAACCGCAAAAGTAGGCTATACCGAACATGACCGCATAATTTTTTCTGCCGAAAAGCCGGTCGGTTTCCCGCACTAAACTCAAATACATGGTACTTGCCCCGATGCCGGTCAAACTCCTTGCGGTGTAGAGCAAATAGAGATTTTCCGACAGGGGGAAAAGGAAAACTCCGGCAAGAAAGACCAATCCGCCGATGCAGACCACCCGGGTTCCGCAGAAACGGTCGACCAACATTCCGGAAACCAGCTGAAATATGGCATAAGGATAGACAAATGCCGCTCCCAGATTCGCCATTTGCACCGCAGTGAGGTCAAGTTCCGCAAGGAGAGTATCGTAGATCGTACCGGGAAGAGCAGTCCGCTGAAAATAGGACGTGGAATAAAGCAAAAGCAATGGAACAAAGAGCCAGAATGCCTGCTTTTTTTTGAAAATTTCCTGCAAAATCGACATATTGTCAAATCCTTTCTTCCCGCTTTGCCGGGAAATTACAATGTCAATCATATTACTATAGCATTCCGGAGCAGATTTTTCAATCCGGCTCTTGACAAAATTGCTCCGGAGTGGTATCTTTTGAAGTTGTTTCATGCCTGTTTCAAAGGGGAGTTATTCTGATGGATAAAGAGATATATTTTGATCATGCCGCGGCTGTCCCGCCGGAACCGGAAGCACTGGAGTGTTTTCTTGCCGCCTCCCGGTGTCACTATGCCAATGCCGAAGCGATCAATCTGGCGGCGTACCGGGCGCGGAAAGCCCTGCAGGATGCAGGAACCCGTCTGTCTCAGGCTTTGACCGGCAACCGGAATTACCCGGTGATCTGGGGCAGTTCCGCCACCGAACTCTTCCGTCTGACAGCCTCCTTTCCCGGATTTTCCACCAGCTGTGCCACCGCCCTGGAACACCCGGCATTGAGTACCAATCTGAAAAAATCCACCCGTTTTGCCGCCATTGCGGTAAATAAGTACGGCTCGGCACAGATTCCCGGAAATTCCTCCCCCGTCGATCTGGGTTGTCTCTATCAGGTGCAAAGCGAATTGGGAGCAATACAAAAGTGCAGTGAAATTTTTCCGGGTATGCAGGCAGATTGCCGCCTCACCGACGGAGTTCAGGCGGCGGGGAAGCTCCCCCTTGACCTCAGCGGGGATATTACGGTGGTTTCCGGAGTGAAATTCGGCTCTCCCGGCGGCGCGGCACTGCTTTTGAAGCCGGATGGCAAATTCACCGCCCCATTGCTGAAACACGCCGTACTTTTCCGCAGAGAAGATTACGCCCAGTCCCGGATAAACATCCCCATGGCAATGGCTATGGCACTGGCGGCGGAAAAAGCTGTCGGAATGATGGAGGAAAATTTTGCCCGCACAGTAGAGTTGAACCGTCTCATCCGGGATGGATTGCGGGAAATGGGTATCATGACCACCCTCCCCGGCGATGCAGAGCTTTCCCCCTATATCCTCAACGTGATGCTCAATAAGGAGGAGTCGGCAGTCGTTGTCCGGGCGCTGGGAGAAAAGGGCATTTTTGCCGCCAGCGGCAGTGCCTGCAGTGCGGAAAGCGGCAAACCCTCCGATGCTCTGGCAGCGCTGGGGATCAGGGGAAAAAGAGCCTATCGCACCCTCCGGTTGAGCTTCTGGCACACCAACACCCCGGAAGATGGAAAATTTTTCCTTTCAGAGTTGAAAAATGTGTTGAAAAATTACTGAAACGGTATTATTTTTTATAGTCATAAGAGGTAATTTCAAAAGTAGTTCAAAAAAGGATTGAAAAATCAGCGTTGATGAGATTGAAGCGGTAGTTTTTGGCGGCTACTGAAAAGTAACCAGCCGAAAACGCTCCGCTTTAAGATCGCAACGATGAGTTTCAAGAATTTTTGAGTATTTTTGAAAATGCCTCATCATAAGAGGTAATTTCAAAAGTAATTCAAAAAGAGATTGAAAAATCAGCGTTGATGAGATTAAAGCGGTAGTTTGATCCGGCTTCGGTTGCTTGGCAACTCTGCGCCGTGACAAGGGCGGCTACTGAATAAGTAACCAGCCGAAAACGCTCCGCTTTAAGATCGCAACGATGGATTTCAAGAATTTTTGAGTATTTTTGAAAATGCCTCATAACCCCAAAACAGTCAAGGAGAAAAACGACCATGTTTCAAAAAGTTCTGCCGCTGCTCATCACTGCGGCTTGTTTTACACTCCCGCTGAAATCAGCGGAAGTGATCGAAGTACGGAAAAAATCCGCCCTGAACCCCACGGTCAGCTGTACCGGAGTCGCCGGTGATCCGGCACTTTCCGCCGAATTCAAACGCTTTTTGAATGTCTGCGGCTGGTTCGACCCCGTTCCCGCCGGAAAAGAGGCGGATTATACCGTGAAAGCTGAACGCGCCGGTTCCACGGTCAATCTCTACGTCTACCGGGGCAGTCACCGGGTCGCCGGATGGCGCTTCCCCGTCTCTTCCGACGCCCGCCAAAGCGCCAAATCCATGGTCGATACAGTGATCGAAAGGGTCTTTGAACAGCTCAAAGTCCGGGGGTTCTGCCAGAGCCGCATCGCCTTTTGTGCAGAAAACGCCCCCGGTATCCGCAATATCTTCCTCTGCGACATCGACGGCGGAAATCTGGAACAGATCACCAACTACCGCACCTTGAATGTGGAACCCTGCTGGAGTCCTTCCGGGAGAAGCATCTGCTTTTCCAAATACGGAAAAACCGGCATCGACATCGTGGAAACCACCGTTGCCAAGCCCCGGCGCAGCCGGATAATCTCCTCCTTCAGGGGAATCAATACGGGAGCTGCCATCTCACCGGATGCCAAGTTCATGGCAGTGATCCTCAGTCCGGATCATCAGGTGGATCTCTATTTGCTGGGTCTGCATCAGCGTTTTCAGAAACGTCTGACCAGAGGTATCGCAGTGGAGGCATCGCCCTGCTGGAGTCCCGACGGCAGAAAACTTGCCTTTGTCAGTGACCGGGCAGGCAATCCCCGCATCTTCACCGTCAATGCCGACGGTTCCGGTTTGACCATGCTCCCCAAGATCCCCAACGGCGTGGATGCCGTCACCCCCGCATGGAGCAGTGATGACAAAATCGCTTACGCCAGCCGTCTGCGGGGAACTTCCAGCTACGTTCTGGCGGTCTACGATATGAAAACCGGAGAAAACAAGATCGTCACCAAAGGTTCCGGCAGCTGGGAATCCCCCGGCTGGGCGGCAGACAACCGGCAGGTGGTCTGCAAACGTACTCTCAACGGCAAATCCTCTCTCTGGATCGTCGATACCAGAAACGGCAGAGAAAGAGAACTGCTCCGCACCGGAACCAGACTCTTCGATCCGGCATGGTCGCCCTGCGTCAAACGCTGAAAAAGGATTTTTTCCCGTGTTTGATACAACTGCATACTTTGAGTCGCTGGATATGTTCGGTATCCGGCTGGGATTGGCGGCAACAGAAGAGTTGATGGCAAAGGCAGGACACCCGGAAAAACAGCTGCGTTTCATCCATCTGGCAGGAACCAACGGCAAAGGTTCCACCGGAGCAATGCTGGAAAAAGCTCTGCGCTGTGCCGGGAAAAAGACCGGATTTTACACCTCCCCCCACCTTATCGACATCAGAGAACGTTTCCGGGTCAACGGCAAAGCGGTTTCCGTGGAAAAATTCAACGCCCTCGGGGAAGAGCTTGCCGGTCAAGCCGCCGGAACCCGTTACAGTTACTTTGAATTTGCCACCATTCTGGCAATGAAAATTTTTGCCGATGCCCAGGTCGATGCGGTCATCTGGGAAACCGGCATGGGGGGCAGACTGGATGCCACCAACGCCATTCTCCCCGAAGCGGCGGTAATTACCAATATCGCCCTCGACCATCAGGGGCATCTGGGTTCGACCGTGGAGGCGATCGCCGCGGAAAAGGCGGGGATAATCAAAGCCGGAGTCCCCCTTTTTCACGGAGTTCTCCCGCCGGGAGCGGAAAAAGTCATCCGGCAGCGGGCAAAAGAGCTTTCCGCTCCGGTCTATTCCCCCCGGGCGGCAGTTCCGGAACTGACCGGCTTCAAAGAACAGTGCCAATGCTTCAACTATGACGGGAAAAATATCGCGCTCTCCCTGCCGGGCAGGATGCAGCGGGAAAATTTCCGCATCGTTTACGAAGTACTGACTTATCTGGCAGAAAAGTGGAACTTTTCTCTCAACGAGGCGCTTGCCGCTTTGAGTACGGTCAACTGGCCCGGCAGATTCCAGCATATCGGCAAGGTCATCATTGACGGCGGACACAATCCGGATGGGGTGCGGGCATTGAGTGAAGCGCTCAGGGAGCGTTATCCCCGGGAGAAATTTCTGGTAGTCTACGCCGCATTCGGCGACAAACAGGCCCCGGAGTGCGTAAAATATCTGGAAGAGTGCGCTGACAGTTTCATTTTCACCACCCCCGGGGTCGGCGGCAGAGCTGCCTATTCACCGGATGAACTGCAGAGCTTCACCGCCATCAGCAGCATGGTGGCAAATGACCCGCTTCAGGCGATAAAAACGGCGTTATCACAACAGGAACGGCGGATAATCATTTCCGGCTCGCTCTATCTGGCAGGCGATGCCTTGAAACTGCTCCTGCCCCCGGATAAGATACTCGACCTTTAAGCGTTACTTTTCCACTATTTCCTCATTCCAGCCGATAAGGTTGCCCTTTTCGGAGTCGAAGTTAACGCCGATGATATAGATGTCGCGCGTATCAAGCAGGTATTTTTGGAAATACTCTTTTGCTTTGATCTGTTCAAGTGCGGTGGGGTCATTATCAAGTTTGAATTCAAAGAGATAGATGGCGTTTTCCACTTGCACCACGGCATCGATCCTACCGTCATTGGTGGTGGATTCAGCTTCAATATACTGCCCCAATAAGCGGAACATGGAAAAGAAGATCGCCTGAAAGTACGCTTCCTGTTTTTTATGCACCGGATAAGGTATCCCGGCAAAGAAAACCTCCATGATCTTGCGGAGTTTTTTCAAATCACCCTTCAAGAGTGACATCGCCATTTCTGCGGCAAACTGCACCGTACCGGTCTGGGTTTTTCCCGCGTAACTGTGGAGAATGTAGGTGCTGAAAGCCCCTGCCACCTCCCGGTTGGGGAAGTCCAGAAAATACCAGGTCTGACCGAAGCGCTCTTCGGTGTCCTTGATAGTGATGTAACCCGTTTGCAAAAGCAAAGTTAAAGGATCAAGATTATCGATTTCAAAAGCGCTGAATGCCACTTCCGGAACCGGTTCATTAAGAGCGGATTGGAAATCAAAATCCTTCTGTTTGGTCAATTCCAGCAGAAATGAGGGCGTTCCGGTGGAGAACCAGTAGTTTTTGAATTTGCCGTTGTTTTCAAGAAACTTGGCAAACGAAACTGGATTATAAACTGTTTTGGCGTTTTCCTCAAAGCGGTAACCATTATACCACTCTTTGATTTTTGCCTTGAATTGGTCAAGCTCCTGCCCATCTGCAACTGCCGCGATACGGTCGCCGAAGTTTGCCTCCAACTCCTCCTGCGTATAACCGAACATGGTGGCGTACCGGGCATCCATAGTGATGTCAGTCAAGTTATTCAGGTCGGAAAAGAGGGAAACATGGCTGAATTTGCTTACCCCCGTGACAAAGAGGAAACGCTCCTTGTCGTTACGGTCTTTCAGCACGCTGTAAAAGCCCTTCAAACACTTCTGGATATTGGCTATCTGCGGATTGGAAATATTGTCAAGGATGATTTTATCATACTCATCCACAAGGATAACCACCGATTTATCACAAGCAAGTTTATCTATCAAATCACCGAAACAGAGCGCTGGAGAAAAACCGAAAACCTCAATCCCGTATTCAGCAGCAATTCTTTTTACTTTGGAAGTCAGATAATCCGGCAGTTCCTTCATCGCATCGGAAGCAACATTGTAATCCCCGAAACTCAGGTGAATGACCGGATAGGGTTTCCAATCGTAGGGCTTATCGTAAATGGCAAGACCTTTGAAAAGCTCTTTTTTGCCTTCAAAAACCGCCTTCAAAGTGGAAACGGTGAGTGATTTACCGAAGCGGCGGGGACGGGAAAGAAAATAGGACTCCCCTGTCGGATTTATCAAATTCCAGATGTACTCCGTCTTATCAACGTAGAGATAATCTCCCTGCCGTAATTTTTCAAAACTGTAAACGCTGCTGGTAATATCTTTCATTATCATACACTCCTGTTAGAGTAATATACACTGCACAAAGTAATTTTTCAATTCAGTAATTCAAGAAAAATGAATTTGCACCTGTGAAAAATGGAACCGGCACGCGATTTCATGCCGGTTCCATTAAGCAGAAAACCGCTATCACTCAAGAGTTATTGTCAGATCAGTCACCGGTTTGCCGCTTGCTGGATCAATAAAACGGACAGCGTGCCCATATTACCGTCATCACTGCCTACTGCCGGAGGCATCAAATTGCCTCTTTGACCGGATAAAGAGTGAGCTTGCCAATATACCGCTTGAAAAAAACGGTCAATGGTGTTATATTACCTGAAAACGCATAATAATTATTAATGTAACGGAGAAAATTCATGAATCCTGAATACGATTTTTCCGCCATTGAAAAGAAATGGCAGCGCTTCTGGGAGGATAATAAAACCTTCCGCGCCCCCGATCTGGCAGATAAACCCAAATATTACTGTCTGGATATGTTCCCCTATCCCCCCGGCGCGGGTCTCCATGTCGGTCACCCGGAAGGATACACCGCCACTGATATTGTCTGCCGTTACAAACGGATGAAGGGGTTCAACGTACTGCACCCCATGGGCTGGGATGCTTTCGGTCTGCCCGCTGAACAGTACGCCGTTGATACCGGTACTCATCCGGCAGTTACCACCGAAAAAAATATCAACCACTTCCGCGAACAGATCAAATCCCTCGGCTTCAGTTACGATTGGGACCGGGAGATCGACACCACCGATATAAATTACTATAAGTGGACTCAGTGGATCTTTATGCAGCTCCACAAAAAGGGTCTGGCTTATCTGGATGAAGTGGCGGTCAACTGGTGTCCGGCACTGGGAACCGTGCTTGCCAATGAAGAGGTGATCAACGGCCGCAGTGAGCGGGGCAACCACCCCGTTGAACGCCGTCCCATGAAACAGTGGATGCTCAAAATCACCGAATACGCCGAGCGGCTGCTCAACGACCTCGATGAACTGGATTGGCCCGAAGGCATCAAAGAGATGCAGCGCAACTGGATCGGCAAATCCACCGGAGCTGAGGTCATATTCAAAACCTCCTGCGGCGAAAATGTCACCGTTTACACCACCAGACCGGATACCCTGTTTGGAGCGACCTACATGGTGCTTGCTCCGGAACATCCGCTGGTTGAAAAACTTACCACTGCCGAATGTCGCAATGCCGTGGATGCTTACCGGCAGGCGGCGGCGCAGAAAAGCGACCTTGCCCGTACCGAAAGCACCGAAAAAACCGGAGCTTTCACCGGCGCTTATGCCACCAATCCGGTCAATGGCGATCAAATTCCGATCTGGATCTCCGACTATGTACTGATCTCTTACGGAACCGGTGCCATCATGGCAGTTCCGGCGCACGATACCCGCGACTTTGAGTTCGCGCAGGTCTTCGGTCTGCCGGTCAAATGTATCATCTCTCCCGATGCCGAAGCGGCGAAAGCCGAAGGCGTGGATGTGGAAGCCGTCCTTGCCGGGAAAGCCTGCTGGACCGGTGAAGGAAAACTCATCAACTCCGCCAATGCAGAGGGGCTGGATGTGAACGGCATGTCGGTCAAAGATTCCAAACCTGCCGCCACCAAATGGCTTGCGGAACGCGGCATGGGCAGAGAAGCGGTCAAATACAAACTGCGTGACTGGCTCTTCAGCCGCCAGCGTTACTGGGGTGAACCATTCCCCATCATCCATTACGAAGACGGTTCGGTGGAGCTGGTCGATGAATCCGAATTGCCCGTGGCTCTGCCGGAAATGCCCGACTTCAAGCCCAGCGGCACCGGTGAACCGCCCCTTGCCAAAGCCGGTCAGTGGCTCAACTATGTCGATCCCAAAACCGGCCGCAAAGGCCGCCGCGAAACCAACACCATGCCCCAGTGGGCTGGTTCGTGCTGGTATTATCTGCGTTACATCGACCCCAAAAACACCGAAGCAGCATGGGATAAGAAACTGGAAAAATACTGGCTGCCAGTCGATCTCTATGTCGGCGGCGCGGAACATGCGGTGCTGCATCTGCTCTATGCCCGTTTCTGGCACAAAGTGCTGTATGACTTGGGCTATGTCCACTGCAAAGAACCCTTTACCAAACTGGTCAATCAGGGTATGATTCTGGGAATTTCCTACAAAGATTCCCGCGGCGTGCTGGTTCCCACTGATCAGGTGGAATTTACTGCAGCAGGCCCGGTTCGCAAGAGCGACGGCGAAGCGCTGGTGGAGTTCCCCGCCAAGATGTCCAAGAGCTTGCGCAACGTGGTCAATCCCGATGATGTCATTGCCAAATACGGCGCAGACAGCATGAGATTGTACGAAATGTTCATGGGGCCTCTGGAAGCGGTCAAACCGTGGAACACCGCCGGTGTGGAAGGTGTCCACCGTTTCCTGAAAAAGGCCTACCGGGTCATCGGTCTTACCCCGATCGTTGATGAACCGGTCAGCAAAGAGCTTAAAAGGGTCATCCATACGGCGGTCAAAAAGGTTGGTTCCGACCTTGAGACCTTCGGATTCAACACCGCGATCAGCGCTATGATGGTCTGTTTGAATGAGCTTGCCAAGCTGGATAAGATCCCCCGGGAAGCGGCGGAAACCTTCACCCTGCTTCTGGCGCCCTTTGCTCCCCACCTTGCTGAAGAACTCTGGGAAAACCTCGGTCATACCGATACACTGGCGTATGAGAAGTTCCCCGAATTTGACGAAGCGGTGCTGGCGGTCAGCGAAGTGGAAATTCTGGTTCAGGTTCTGGGTCGTCCCAAAGCCCGTTTGATGATGCCGGTGGATTGCGATGCCGACACTGCCAAAGCGATTGCACTGGCAGATGATACCGTCAAAGCGGCTCTGAACGGAAAAGAACCGAAAAAGGTGATCTACGTTCAGGGACGTCTGGTCAATATCGTTATATAATTATTGAAAGGGAAATCATGCGGATAGGGAAATTCATCTTTGCCCTGATGCTGGCACTTCTGGTTTCCGGGTGTGCCACTTATCTGGAAAACGGCAAATATGAAACATCTCTGCCGGAGCGCGACGACTTTGCCGCGGTCTGCGGAGATTTGATCATCATGCGTTTACGCAACCCCGAAAAGGAGTCCGGCACCGAAGACGGTTACTGGGATTGGGGCGGCAGATACGAGGTGATGAGCGACAACCGCATCTGGCTGGATATGGACCGCCAGACCCGCCGTCAGTGGTCATTTTATTATGAATTGAGCAAGACGGAAAAAGGCGGTATAAAGGTGCATGATCTGCGGGCGGAAAACAGTTTCATTCTGGATTTTATTCCTGCCCGTCCGCGGCGGAACACCTCCCCGGCAACCGGCGGCGGAAACGAAAGTTCCATCCCGGCAGCCGCATACCCGGCATACCAATAAATTATCCCGCAAAGGGAAAATTTTAAGCGCTCTCTTAGCTCAGTTGGATAGAGCGGCTCCCTCCTAAGGAGCAGGTCGCGCGTTCGATTCGCGCAGAGAGCGCCATTTTTATGCCCCGCTCCCAAGCCTCAGCGGCGGCAAACGCACCTGAACTCCCACTTGCAGCAGGGGGCAGTGTCATCAAATCCAAAACTTCAACTGCAAATAAAATCAGGGTGTTGCGGTCTGCATCAAGCAAACCGGCAACACCCTGATAAGTATTCAGGAAAAATCATCTGCCGCGCCCTAAACAAAAGCCGGGGCGCGGTTTCAAACTCCCGAAAGAGAGATTATGCCAGACGGGCTTCCAAAGCCTCAAGCTGTTTGACCAGCTCCTGCGGGAGACGGTCACCGAATTTGGCGTAATGTTCTTTGATCATCGCCAGTTCGTTCTTCCAGCCTTCCACATCGACCTTGAGAAGTTCTTCCAGATCAGCGGCGGAAACTTCGCCTTCCAGACCGGTGATGTCGATGGCATCAGCGGTCGGCAGGAAACCGATAGCGGTCTCTTTGGCAGCGGCAGTTCCGGCACAGCGGGCAAAGACCCATGCCAGCACGCGGCTGTTATCGCCAAAGCCCGGCCACATGAATTTGCCTTCGGCACTCTTACGGAACCAGTTGACGCAGAAGATTTTCGGCAAATTGCCCTGAGCGGCGCCTTTTTTGCCGATTTCCAGCCAGTGTTTGAAGTAATCGCCCATGTGGTAGCCGCAGAAGGGCAGCATGGCGAAGGGGTCACGACGGACAGTACCGGCTTTCACGTCAAGCGCGGCAGCGGTAACTTCGGAACCGACGGTGGAACCGATGAAGACACCGTGTTCCCAATCTTTAGCCTGATAGACCAGCGGCAGAGTGGTCGGACGGCGTCCGCCGAAGAGGAAGGCGCTGGTCGGCACACCGGCAGGATCTTCCCACTCCGGAGCGATCGCCGGGCAGTAGGGAGCGCAAGCGGTGAAACGGGCATTGGGATGGGCAGCTTTGACCGGTTTGCCATCGGCATCGACCATATCGGGAGTCCAGTCATTGCCCTTCCAGTCGATCAGGTGAGCCGGAGCGGGAGTACCGATGCCTTCCCACCAGACATCACCGTCATCGGTCAGAGCGACGTTCGTGAAAATGGTGTCTTTCGAGCAGGAGAGCATGGCGTTGGGGTTGGACTTCATGCTGGTTCCGGGAGCAACGCCGAAGAAACCGGCTTCCGGGTTGATGGCACGGAGCTGACCTTTGTCGTCAAACTTCATCCAGGAGATGTCGTCACCGATGGTCTCGACTTTCCAGCCGGGCAGAGTCGGGATGAGCATCGCGAGGTTGGTTTTTCCGCAAGCTGACGGGAAGGCGCCGGTGACATATTTGCTTTCACCCTGCGGATTGGTCAGCTTCAAAATGAGCATGTGTTCAGCCAGCCAGCCCTCGTCACGCGCCTGAACGGAGGCGATACGCAGAGCCAGACATTTTTTACCCAGCAGCGCGTTGCCGCCGTAACCGGAACCGTAAGACCAGATCTCGCGGGTTTCGGGGAAGTGGGCAATATATTTCTGATCCAACGGAGCGCAGGGCCAGATGCCATTGTCGGATTCACCGGCGGCAAGGGGTTTGCCGACAGAGTGGACGCAGGGAACAAATTCGCCGTCGCCGAGAACTTCCAGAACTTTCAGTCCGACGCGGGTCATCACATGCATGTTGATAACAACGTAGGCAGAATCGGTGATCTCAATACCGATTTTGGCGATGGGGGAACCGACCGGGCCCATGCTGAAGGGGATGATGTACATGGTGCGGCCATGCATACAGCCTTTGTAAAGACCGGTCATGGTCGCTTTGAGTTCTTTGGGGTCGATCCAGTTATTGGTCGGACCGGCATCCTCTTTCTTCTCAGACGCGATGAAGGTACGCGCCTCAACGCGCGCCACGTCGGAGGGGTCAGAGCGGAACAGCAGACTGTTGGGACGTTTCGCGGGATTCAAACGGATCGCCAGACCGGAATCGACCATCTCATTGCAAAGGCGGTCATACTCCTCTTTGGATCCATCACACCAGTAAACCGCATCGGGTTCACAGATCTCCACCCAGCTGTTGACCCAGGCGATCAACTTGGCATTGGTGGTCGGAGGCTGATTGAGCATTTTTGTCATCATCTCGTCCTTTCTTTTTTTTATCTCGTTGACAAATGTATACTTTTAGATTTTACACAGAACCTTTTTCCCGGCAGAAAAAAGATCCATTCGTGAAAAAACCGAAATTTACACTTAATATAGCACACATGAAAGTTTTTTTCAATGGACTTTTTTGGCAAAAAAGATGGAACTTACTGCAAAATTGCCGGATTTACCCTGAAAAAACTTCTCTTCTGCGGCAATATAAAATCTCAGTGCTTCACATTCCCGGCAATCTTGAGCAGTTTGTAAAACCGCCGCCTTACCGAAGCTCTTTTTTCACCACAGCCGACAACACGATCAATGCCAGCACGTTGGGCAGCACCATCAACTGATTGAACATATCCTGCAACTCCCAGACCAGATCGTTCTTCATCACCGTACCGGCGAAGATCGCCGCCAGCGAAAGGAGAGAGTAGACCACTATTGCCTTCCCCCCGAAAAGGTAATGAAAGTTGATCTTGCCGAATAAGTTCCAGCTGGTAATAGTGGAAAAGGCAAAGAAGAAAAGACAGATCGCCACAAAACCGCTGCCCAGAGCCGGGGAAAAAAGTGAAGAGACTGCGATTTGAACCATATTGGTCTTGGTTATTCCGGCATTTGCCAGCAGTTGAGCGTAAGTTTCCCCCGTCGCTCCGGCAAGAGCTCCGTCTCCGGTATAGAGCGTGGAAATAACGATCAGTGCCGTCATGGTCAGCACCACCGCCGTATCAATAAAAACTCCCACCATCGCCACAGTTCCCTGAGCATGGGGAGAAGACGCATTGGCAATGGCATGTGCGTGAGGCGTGGAACCCATTCCCGCTTCGTTGGAAAACAATCCCCGTTTCACCCCCTGAGAGATCGCTGTTTTCAGCGCATGACCGAAAGTTCCGCCCAGAAGCGCTTCGGGCATGAAGGCGTATTTGAATATACAGCCGAAAGTTTCCGGCACATAACGGTAACGCATGATCAGCACCGCCAGACCGCCTAAAAGGTAAAATACCGCCATTACCGGAACCAGTTTTTCCGAAACCCTGGCGATCCGCACCGTGCCGCCGATAAAGATCAATCCGGCGGCAGCGGAGATGAAAAGCCCCACCGCCCATGCCGGAACTCCAAAGGCATTCTGACAGGATTCACCGATGGAGTTCGCCTGCACCATACTGCCCATAAATCCCAATGAAGCAATAACGGCAAGGGCAAAAAATCCGGCAAGAAATTTACCGAACCAGTTTGGAAACGCCCTGCGGATATAGTAGACCGGTCCGCCGTGGATCACTCCTTTTTCATCCGTTACCCGGGTCTTTTGCGCCAGTACCGCCTCGGCGTAGATGGTCGCCATGCCGAAAAAAGCGATGATCCACATCCAGAAGATCGCACCGGGGCCGCCGGTGATAATCGCGCCGGAAGCTCCAACAATGTTGCCGGTTCCCACCTGCGCCGCCACTGCCGTTGCCAGTGCCTGAAAGGAACTCAATCCGCCATTGCCGCCGGATAAGCGGGAGAACAAATTTTTCCATCCTTCAGCAAAACAGCGCACCTGCACAAACCTTGTGCGGAAAGTGAAAAATATCCCCGTTCCAGCCAGCAAAAAAATCAATACATAATCCGACAAACTCCCGTTGATCCGGGAGACCGCATCCAGCAAGTTATCCATATATCCCCGTTACAAAAAATCACTCCACACCTTTTCTGCCGCTGAATGCGGCGGCGATCGTCGCACCGTCAGCGAATGAAAGATTTGCCCCTGCCGGCAACCCCAATGCCGGACGGGTCAGTTTCACCGGCAGATCAGCCAGCACTTCCGCCAGAAACGCCGCCGTCGCCCTGCCTTCCACATCAGAACTCAAAGCCAGGATCACCTCTCTGGTTTCCGGTTCAGCCGCCCGGCGGAGCAAAAGGGGAATATTCAGCGATGAACCATCCTCCCCATCCAGCGGAGAGATCCTGCCGCCGAGAACCAGATAGCAGCCCCGGTAACACCCCCCCTTTTCCACCGCAAAAAGCTGGCTCATGGTCTCAACCACACAGAGCAATGAACGGTCACGGCGCAAATCGGAACAAATTTCACACTTTTCACCGGGAACGGCGACTGCTCCGCAATCCGGACAACTGGAGATCCTTTCCGGCAGAGATGCCAGAAGAGAACCGAACTCTCTCTGTTCGGCGCTCTCCCACTCCAGCATTGACAATACCATACGTTCAGCGCCCCGTCTGCCCACTCCGGGCAGCAGTTTGAAGTAATTGATCAGATCTTCCAAAATTTCCGGATACTGCACACGATCCTCCATGCGTTATTGTTATCCCAAGTTAATATATATGCGGAAAAACAGTTGTTCAAGCGGCGACACTCTTTTTTGATCTCTTTTTGAATGATTTTTGAAATTCTTCCTTGTAATCAGTGGAAATCTGTGTTATATTCACCGGATAATATTGAGGTAATCTAAAAAGTAAGGGATCCTGCAACATGTCTTGGAGAAATATTCTTATTCTGCTCCTGATCATCGGAGCATTGCATGTACTCTTGATCATCGGATTTTCCGGCGGATGCCGGGGATGTTCCGACTCAAAAAGCGAAGATCCCCCAAGCGGCGAAACTGTTGCCGGGGAAAATGAAACTGCTCCTGACCAGCCTGCGCTGCCCCCTCCCCCTCCGCCGCCGTTGCGGGCAAAAAAGGTTGTACCGTGGGTCTATGGAAAAAATGCGGCTCTGCCCCAGAAACTTGCCAGACAATCCGACCGCGCCCGCAGCGGCATCATCGTCGAAGTTGATTCCCGCCGGGTGATCTGGGAAAAAAGCTCCCGCCAGCCGGTTCCGGTGGCTTCGCTGACCAAACTGATGACCGTTCTGCTCGTTGCCGAAGAGCTGGAAAGCAATGACAACTTCAAATTGACCGACATGGTGGAGATCAGCAAAAGCGCCGCCGGAGCGGAGTCTGCCGGAGTTGCCGCTGGAGAGGTCTTTACCGTACACGACCTGATCGCCTCCATGATGATCCGCAGTACCAACGGCGCCGCCATACAGCTGGCG
>JAZUPS010000354.1:0-2932 GCA_045605305.1 Victivallaceae bacterium | reverse complement strand
TGAAGTGCACCCCAAAAGTTGGACACAACTTTTGAGGTGCATTTTTTATGAAAAAAGAACACAAAATCTACCGCCGTTATAGTGCAGAATTCAAAATCCGTGTTATATTAGATATGCGGAACAATCATCTTGGATACAATGAAACGGTATACAAGTATTGGGACGTAAACAATTCTGTAGAAGCACATAACTATACCGGCAGACTAAGATTGTGGGAACGTATTTATCTTGAAGAAGGAGAAGCAGGTTTTATGGAAGAAAAACGAGGACGAGCGCGTGGTCCAGGAAAGGGGCGACCGAGAAAACACCCACTACCTCCAGATCTTGTTAAGGATTTGATAGAAGAAAATCAGCAGCTCAGAATGGAGATTGAGTACATAAAAAAATTAAGTGCCTTAGTTCTTGCCAACGAGCGAGCAAGAAAGAACAAGCAGAAATAATCACTGAACTGAGGCATAAATATCCTTTATCTAAATTGCTTGCTCTTGGCAAAATGTCCCGCAGCACATATTATTATCAGCTGAAGCGGTTGGGTAAAACAGACAAATACAGCGAAGTAAAAGAACAGATCAAGAAGATATTTGAACACAACAAGGGGCGTTATGGTTATAGGCGAGTCCATGTTATACTTCGACAGCAAGGAATAGTATTAAATCATAAAACAACGCAAAAGTTGATGGCTTCAATGAAATTACAAGGGAAGCAGAGACGTAACAAATATCGCTCCTACAGAGGAGAGATAGGTAAGGTCGCTGCCAACACATTGAATCGGCACTTTGAGGCTCAAAAGCCATTTGAGAAACTGGTTACTGATGTAACCGAGTTTCATGTTTGCAATGAAAAGATTTATCTGTCTCCTGTCATGGATTTGTTCAATCGAGAAATAGTGGCTCATGCTATTAGCAGAAGCCCTTCATTTGCTCAAACAAGAGCTATGCTGGAGCAGTTGTTTGCAAGGTTGCCGAAAGATGCAACGCCATTGATGCATTCTGATCAGGGATGGCAGTACCAAATGCGGGAATATCAGTCTATGCTGAAAGAGCATAATATCACTCAAAGCATGTCCCGAAAAGGTAATTGTTTGGATAACAGCGTTATGGAAAACTTTTTCGGCAGGCTGAAAACAGAAATGTTTATCGGTGAAACTTTTAGTTCTGTTGAAGATTTTCAACAAAAACTTGAAGAGTACATTTGCTATTTTAACAATGAGAGAGTATCTTTAAAATTAAAAGGAATGAGTCCGGTACAATTCCGAACCCATTCCATGTAGTTTAACCCGTCCAAATTTTTGGGGTCACATCAGGAAAGGAAATAAACATTTTTTTGTATCTCTTGGCTCTTTTTTTCTATCTCCAGAACATTCCGCCAATAAGTGCAACTTCTTGCGATGACAATTATTTTGCCATGATTTAATCCCCAGCGGGCAAGCTTTTGAGCATATTCCATATGAGGAAATGATTTTGTCATTTTGTTCAAATCACCATTAAATTTTTCAGAGGCATAGCCACATGCCTGCAAAATGAAGATATTTTTATCAACATTGTTTTCATCTATTCCCATATCCTTGAAAAAATGTTCCTTGAACCAGTTTTTTGAGTAGTTCCTATCTTCATTATCAAGAACATAATGCCAATGATTTTTTTCTTTCGGCGGGGAAAAGGTAAGTTGGGCGAGCATTGCTTTTCGCCGATCGTCGTGTTTTTTGTAATAATCCGCATCACTTACTGGATATTGGTCTGTTTTTTCGCTATAGCCCGGATTCAGCATCAATATCCAGATCGGAGCCTCCGGATTCCCTTGAAAGGGCTGTGGCGGCAGATCAGTATGAAATTGATATTGCTCATGTTTTGCAGCATCCTTTTCATTTTCGAGGACATAATTCCCATCCTTGATCGCCGCCCATGGATTATCTTCTGGGAAATCTTGTAATTCAAGTGACATTTTATTCACCTGTTTTTATTTTGATGATTTGTGAACACAGTTCATTGTAAAGGTCTCCGGCACTTATTCTGCCATTTTCAGCCGCCATTTTTGCAAAATGTATCGCTTTTGCCAGATTCAGACGGCGGGCATCCCATTGCAGATAAAGTCGGGCAAGCATATACTGGAACTCTGCACCGCATTGGACAGCTGTCTGTTCAAGTTCTTCATCCGGAATCTTATTATAAAAAGCTTTTGAAAAATATGCCAATGCCTGATCTGTGTTGTTTTGCAGCAGCAAAGTTTGTACCTGAGTAAGCAGATTTTTATTTGTCTCTTGAGGTGTTTCAGGTTCTGAAGACAGGTGCAATGCTCCACCTGTTTCTTCCGTAATGCTTAAAATAATTTTATCATTGATTGCTCTCTGACACCAGGCAACTGCGGATTTTCCCCAATCTATGACAACTTTGCCCCAAAATTCTTTCAGGATTTCGGTCCATTGCAAGTGGTAGAAAATCCCGTTTTCAAGCTGAAAATCCTCCGGATAAGGAAAATCTGCAGGCATTTGAGAGAGCTTCAATTCTGATTTTCCTTTCACTTGACAGCAGCCGACAAACCGTGCCGTAGTTCCGCTTTCTCCGAGAAAAATCAGGATATAGTCACAATCATCAAAAACAGGACGGTTCTGCGTCGCCTGAAATGCTTCGAACCAAACCGGATTTGTCAGACATTGTTTCACTTTTGTATTGCTTGATGAATGACGGACAAGTTTGCAGCGTGCCGGATCCAGATTTACGTATTGCAATATTTCAGAAAACATCCCCTTTTGAACCTCAAAATCAGAAGGTATTGCATTTTCATCGGAGGAATTTTCTGTTATAATTTCTTCACTTTCTCCGGCAGGAGGCTGGGGCTCATTTTCCTCTTCTTTCTCTTTTTTTGCAAGAGCTTTCAAACGGTGGAGCAATTCCTCGCAGGTGTCTTCTGCTTCTTCTTCTTCAGATTCTTCTTC
>JAZUPS010000353.1:0-4231 GCA_045605305.1 Victivallaceae bacterium | reverse complement strand
GAACCCCAGTTGAGATAGCGGCGTTTTTCCGGCATTTTACGGGTGGGGGTGGCGAGCATTGTCCAGGTGTAATCAGCTTTGCTTTTGAGGGTCACGGGGGAGGTGATCACTTCGGCGCGGAAAAGGACACCGTCCTTATTCCGGCGGAAGGTCAGATGGGGTCCCTGCCGGAGACCGGGATACCAGTTGGCAAGGGAGTTGAATCCGAAGTAGAAACCATCCGGCACTCCCATAAGCCAGACAAAGGGACAATCCTGATCGGAAAAGTTCAGTTTCACCTGATCGTTTTTCCAGTCAAAAATACCGGCGGTGTAACTGTATGAGCGCACCAGCTTCGCAAATGCCGGAGCAACTTTGCACTCCATGACCATCGAGTTGATCTTCAACTCTTTGCCGCTGGGAGCAAAGGAGAAATCGATTTTGAGCAAACCGTCAAATGCCAGTGAACCCTGCCAGATAAATTTTGCTCCGTCGGCATAACCTTTGCCGCTGAAAAAGACCTCATCTTCCCGCATCTCACCGATCTTGAAATCCTTGAACTGAACTTTTTTGCCGTTGAGCAGCAGCTGCGGTGAAGAGACAAAGACCTGTTTGTTTCCGGAAGTGATGTTGACGGGGAAAGGGGATTCCCCGAAGGAGTAAGTGCGGTTCCAGACGGAAATATTTTTACCATCAACTTTTACCGGCTCCCAGGGCGCGGGAACGGTGTGGTCAATTCCGGCAGTGGAGTTGATGCCGGTCAGATCGGGGATGATAAAACTCTTTTCCACCGGCAAAGCTACATTTTTCACGGTGCATTTGACGACGTAAGTGCCCTGTTTCCAACTTTTATTCCACGGGAAGGAGAGAGTCTTCCGGGGTTCGGATGAGGAAAATTTGATCTCATCGATCACCTTGTTATCGGGAGAGATCAGCATACAGCTGCCCTGATTGACCTGATTGCCGGTATTGGTAAATTCCAGTTCAACATTGAGTTTGCCGTGATTGGGCAGACATTTGACCAGCGCTTCAAAGGGGGTGCTGACAAAGAAGGTTTTTTCAAAGAGGAAAGTTCCCTGCTGATCGGCGGCGGTAACGGTATAAGTACCGGTTTCCAGTTTGCGGGAGAGGGT
Organism: Victivallaceae bacterium; assembly: GCA_045605305.1. Lineage (GTDB taxonomy): Bacteria > Verrucomicrobiota > Lentisphaeria > Victivallales > Victivallaceae > UBA1784. The sequence continues at coordinate 3,119 of JAZUPS010000353.1, read as the reverse complement.
TCCGGCTTTCTGGAAGCTGTCAAAACCGGTATTCAACCCGTTCTCTCCGGTGAGGGAGACTTTGACCGGCAAATTGCCTTTTACGCCGAATTCCAAAGCTCCGGAGGCAAGATTGCCGGTGGAAACGATCTTTACCGCTGAAGCATTGTCACCGATAAAGAGTTTGCCGTGAGGACGGAACCCGCTTCCGCTCCAGGCAAAAGAACCTGTCTGTCCCTGATGGACGGTGATTCCGAAATTACCCTCCCACACTTCGCCTTTTTTCATATTCAGATCGGCAAAGGGGATCGTCAATTCGGCGGACCAGCCCTTTTTGACCGGAATGATCCGGGCAGTGGCGGAAGAGTTCCAGATTTTGGATGAGTTGCGGGAGTCGTAGATCGCTCCGGCAGAGTTGACAATAAACTGCCAGACCGTGTTTCCGGCGGGATTTTTCAGGTGAACTTCAAAACTGTCATCCTCCCAGATATTGGCATCCCGGTCGCGGTGATTGGTGCGTCCGGGGGCATCCGGAGAGGTGAAACGGATAAAAAGTTTGCCGTTGCTGTGACAGACGGATGCAAACGCATTGCCGGAAAGGGCAACTGCCCTTGTGGTCATGGAGTCACCGGCGGAGTTGAGCATCGGCACGGAAGAAGCGCCGTCAAAGGAGGAACTTTCCGGCACCGGGAGTTGGTGGACAGCTGCGCCTTTGATTGCCGGGGGCATGAGTTTGTGGTACTCTTTGAGGATCTCGGCGGCACTCATCACCCGGTTGCGGATTTCCACATTGTCGTAAGCAGTACGCTCCTCGGGGTTGACTTTCATGACTGCTCCCAGCCGTATCACGCCGAAGCGGGCTTCTCCGGGCAGCCGGGTATTTTCCGGGAAACGGGTGTGGGGATAGATATTGCCGACTTTCAAGTTGTCATTGACGGTGAGAGTACGGCTTTTGGGCTGTTGAAGGATGCCGTCGACATAAAGTTTCATGCCGGTATTGTCCCAGGTGACATCGATCTTGTGCCACGAACCTTTTGACCACTTGACCGGATCGATATGGGCAGTAGCGTAGAATGATTTTGCTGAACCGGGGAATTTGCTGTGAAGATAGAGGATGATCCTTTCATCACTGGTCTTTTCCCGCATGACCATCAGATTGAAATCATTGGCGTAAAGCTGGAGAAAACGGTGCTGGGATTTGGTCGGCACACTCCAGTTGATCGGGGAGATCCAGAAGGACAATGTACCGGCAGAGGGATTCACGTTCTTTCTTATATCCCACTGCACCTCTTCGGTCTTATCCATGGCAATGGCGTTGCCTTTGCCTTTGACACCGGGGAACATGCGCAAGTTGAGTTCAAATTTATCCTCATTTTTTGCCTTGCCTTTGCCCGCAGCATGATCGGCATTGACCGTGTAGCCGTCAAATGTCACTTGAAAGAGCAGAGACGGATCGCGTTTTTCAGCGGCATTGAGAGAGAGAGCAGCCAGAAACAGAATGGTGAAAAATTTTTTCATCGGGCGGTATCCTTTAAATAATTTTCCCTGACCTCTTCCGGAGTCATCGGGTAATTGTAAATTTTCAATTCATCAAAAGCGGTCTTTTCCCCCGGATTGAGTTTTTCCGGTACATTCAGGGAGATGCCGCCGAAAAGGGTTTTTTCCGGAAAGGCGGTTCCGGCAGGGAATTTGGTCGTGCAGTAGACCGCTCCTTTGCCCTTGACTGCGGGGGTGTAAGGCTGCAAAGTGCCGTTGATAAATATACGCATGAATGTTTCATCCCAGACCAGATCGACCTTGTGCCATGATCCGGGCTGCCAATCGGCAATTTTTGCGGTGGCGAAATAAGTTTTGTTCTTTCCGGCAAATCCGGCAGCGGTAATGCGGAAAATGATTCTTTCATCACTGTTCTGATCCCGCATCAGCCGCAAATCGAAATCCCGCATATTCGCCTGAAAAAACAGGTGGCGGGATTTTTCGGAAACCTGCCAGTTCACCGGGGAGATCCACAAAGAAACAGTACCCTGTTTCTGATTGAGATTTTTATTGACATACCACTTGGCAGCCATGCTCTTATCCAGAATAATGGCACTGCCTTTGCCATTTATCCCGACGGTTTTTTTATTGGCAAAACCGATACCGGAATTGTTGTGGGCGGTCTTGGTTCCGGCAGCAGAATCCGGGTGTATGGAATCATGGTCAAAAGAGACATGAAAGATCAATTCTCCGGCGGCTGCCAAAATTCCGGCTCCCATAACGACAGCAAAAAGCAGTTGTTTCATCGTGTGATTTCCCCGTTTTTCAGCAATTATTTGTCAGGAAAAATGTATTTATCCAGATCTTTCAGATGAGATCCGGGCTTGTTGAGTTCAGAGACGTGACCGTCAGCCCAGAGCACCGTGGATGATCCGCCGTCATACTTGGCGGCATCTGCCCATGCTCCGCCGTACAGAGGATTGTTGTGTGCCGGAGTCATGTAAAGCGGCACTCCGGTGGAGGAGGAGTTTACTGCCCGTACATGGGGTTTGCCCTGCATAGTAGTGCTGTTGTCGCGGGTTTCGGTGATCAGCATTTTGCTGGAAGCGCTTTTGATCTTGCCGTCTTTGAAAGGAGTGACATATCCGGCATCCGGGCCGCCGCCGATAGCGGCATTGTAACCGTAAGCAATGTAGGAAAATGAGTATTCCGAACCGAGATTAACCACGTCGTTGCCGCCGAAGGCACTGGCATTATTCAACAGCGGATAGGTGACAGGACAGGTGTATACGGCACCGGATTTCACATAGTTGCCTTCATGGAGAGTCCAGCCCCAGGTACCTGTCTGACGGAAGTTTGCTGCCGGATCGGCATCATAGAAGCGGTCACTGCTGGGCATGTAATTGCCGTCGCTGTCACTGAGATACATGGCAAAGGCACTGGAAAACTGTTTGTTATTATTGATACAGCTGGCGACTTTTCCCCGGGTGCGGGCGTTATTCAATGCCGGCAGCAGTATCGCCGCCAGAATTGCGATAATGGCAATAACGACGAGAAGTTCAATTAAGGTGAAGCTGTACAGCTTGACCTGCCCGCGGGCAGGTGAGAAAGAACCTCTCTCCTCCTTATTTTTTTTCTATACATCCCCCATACGGTTACAGCAG
>JAZUPS010000352.1:0-11139 GCA_045605305.1 Victivallaceae bacterium | reverse complement strand
GGGCGCTGAAGGAGGCGGAAAAGGCGTATTTATCGGCACCGGAACTGCCGGAAGCTCAACTGTGTTACGCGGATAAACTTTTCCGGAGCGGAAAGGCTGGAAAAATTCCGGATGTTGTGAAACTTTCCTCCTCATCACCTTACCGGAAAAAGATGGAAAAACTGTGGATCGCCGGGATGCAGCACCGGATAAAGGAGTGTGATTTCTCCCGGCAGAGAGAAAAAGCAAGGGAACTTTGCCGTCAGCTGCTGGCAGTTTCTCCGGCAGATGATCTTGCCCTTGAGTCGTTGAAGAAATTGAACAAGATGCCGCAATGAATATGAAAACGTATTGGAACATGATTTTGAAACATCCCCTGGGAGCGCTGTATGGAATGCTGCTGGGGATTGTTGCTTTTTCTGCGGCAGTGCCGATGTTCCTTTCCGGCATGTGGGATGCGGCTTTGGTGGATCTGGCAATGGCGGGGATATTGATCGCATCAATGTTGAGAAATTTTTCTTCAACTGCCGGTCATTGCTCCGGAATTCCGGAAAAATCTGCCGCATGGGGAATGCTTCTGGTTGCCAATATCCTTGCTCTGCTGCCGACTCATGAATTTCCGGGGAGTTTGAGTACAGCGTTTGCTTTTACGCTTCTGATTTGTGCGCTGGTTTTGTTTTTCAGCGGCAGGAGCATGGCATTTGACAGTGTGATACCCGCATTGTGGTGCTGTGTTTTTATGCCTTATCATGAAGAATTTATGCTGATGTTGAGTTTCCCTTTGCGATTGAGTGCAACGGTATTGAGTGCCGGAATATTAAAATTATTCGGTACAGAGGTGATATATTCGGGTACTTCGCTGAATTTGCCCGGAGTCAGCCTTGCCGTAACTGATGCCTGCAGCGGGATCAATCAGCTGGATGCATTTATATTGATCGCGTTTATCGCGGTACAGATGTTTCACCGGAAAACTTGGTGGAAACTGCTGCACTTCGCTTTTATCATACCGGCAATAATCATCGGCAATGCTCTGCGGATCGTGCTTACAGTAATGCTGTTCCGGCTGTTGGGAGATGACGTGCTGCTGGGGGCATGGCATATCGCTCTGGGATATGTGCAGATCATATTGGCATTGCTGGTGTTTCTGGGGATCGGAAAGATTTTTGCTGAATCCAAAGAAGAGGAGGCGCAGAAATGATAAAAATATTCCTTATCATGGCATCGTTTTTGCCGCTGCTTTTCCACTTCCCGTATCTTTGGCAGGCATGGACTGGTTCCCGGCTTGACCATTGGGATTGGATTTTTTACCTGATAAGTATTCCTGCCGTACTCCGGGCGGTTTACAAGGAAAAGTTGGGGAAATGGGATTTTTATGCTCTGCTGATGCTGATACCGGCTCTCTTGCTGACATCTCTGGAGCAGATACATCATATCAATGCTCTTGCCGTTGCATCCGCAGTGGGGGTGATTTTTTCTGCCCTGTGGCTCACCGGTTCATGGCGGCTTGCTTACAAAGTATTGCCGGCGGCGCTTATATTGCTGCTGGGTACGCCAAGCTCAAGTTATCAGCTTTCGCTGTTGCTGATGTGTCCGGTATATATTGCCTGGGCAGTTAAATTTCTTCTGGCACTGTTGTGCCTGTTTTGGATATGGCGTACAGTACGAAGCGGTTATGTTTTGAAACGCGGGACACTGTTTTTCATTGCCGCAGTTGTTGTCAGCGGACTTGTTTTACTGCATTCAAAAGAGCTGTATTTTGAAGGAAGAGCTTTTGTTCCGGATTTCCCCACTCACTGCGGGGATTTTTGGGGAAGGGCTCTGCAAGTGGATGAAAATACCAAACGCTTTTTTGCAACCTCGACGGTCAGACAGTACCGCTATACGAAAAATGATGCAGATATATCTGTTCTGGCAGTAGAATGCGGCAAAGATATTCACGAGATCCATCCGGCAAGTCATTGTTTGCGTACAAGCAGGTGGATAGTTGATTCTGAAAAGATAATTTATTTGCAGGATAAATTTGCCGTTACCGAAATCGATGCCGTCAAAGGTGGAGCGCGTATTCTGGTATGGGTCTGGTACAGCAGTGACAACTTTTCCACCCCCGGTTTTATCGGTTTTCGCAGACACTTCAGACCGAAAGGAAATTATTATACCTACCAAATCTCCATTCCGGTATACCGCAGTGTTGAAGCGGGCAGAAAGGAGTTGCAAAATTTTGTGCAGGCGTTGAGGAGTGAAAAGGAAAAATGAACCGATATGAAGAAATCATCGCTCTTAGGCAGGAGTTGAAACGTCCGGGAGTTTTCCGTCACAACCATATCCAGATGCGCATGGTTCTGTGGCATGTCACCATCCGCAGTTCGGTGTTTTTCAAGCGGTTTATGGATATAATTCTGTCGATTCTTGCCATTATTATCGGCAGTCCCATATTCCTGCTTACGGCATTTCTGGTCAAAGCAACCAGTCCCGGCCCGATCATTTTCAGTCAGGTTCGGGTCGGAAAATCCGGCAGACATTTCAAATTCTATAAGTTCCGCAGTATGTACATCGATGCCGAGGCAAGAAAAGCGGAACTTATGAAACATAATGAATCAAAAGACGGAGTGATCTTCAAGATGAAACATGATCCCCGTATCACTCCGGTCGGTCGTTTTATCAGAAAATTCAGTATTGATGAATTGCCGCAGTTATTCAATGTACTTCTTGGAGATATGAGTTTGGTCGGTCCCCGTCCGCCTTTGCCTTCAGAGGTGAAAACTTACACTCTGGAAGAGCGCAAAAGGCTGAATACTATACCGGGAATAACCTGTTTGTGGCAGGTTTCCGGGCGCAGTGAACTGCCTTTTTCCAAACAGATAGCTTTGGATAAAGAGTACATTGCCAGCCGCAGTATGTGGAAAGATTTTATTATTCTGTTGAAAACGATCCCGGCGATCCTGACCGGGAAGGGGGCGTGGTAAAATGAAGCATCTGCTTATAAATCCCTATTCCCAGACTCAGGAGTGGTGCAAGGAGTATTTCCCCGACCGCAGTCTCGGTATGATGCCGGTCGCCGGACGCTGTGCGGCGGAATATTTTATCGACCTGGCTCTGCGCTGTGAAGCGGAATCGATGCTGCTGCTTGGACCTACTTATAATGAACATCTTGCGGAACATCTCTATGAATATCAGCATGGTGAATTACTTCTTGATTACCGTAAAGGCGGCGGTCATGATACGGTTCGGCATTTGCTGGCAGTTTACGCCGCTGAGTGCGGTGATGATTGTCTGATACTTCATGGTATGCTGATGCCCAAAGCTCATACTCTGGAGGAGCTGCAAGACTCCTTTGTGCCTTGCGATGATACCGGGGAAGAGGATGGTATATATTGTTACAAAGATGGAGTGTTGTATAAGAGCAATATCGAATTTTACCTGATCGACTCTCTGGAAACTTATTTTGAGGTCAATTTTCAGGTTTTGAATGATGATTTTTACAATCTTCCCGGTTATGCAACGATGGAAAACATCCATACCGGAACCAACGTGGTTATGAAACAGGATTGCAATTTGACCGGACCGCTGCTGCTGGGGGATAACACCTTTATTGAAAATAAAAGCTATATCAGCAATGCCATTATCGGGGAACGTTCACTGGTGGATAAAGGGTGTACGGTGGAGCGTGCCATCATTTTTGACCGGACTTACGTTGCCGGAAAACTGGAAATTAAAAACAAGATCGTCACTCCGGGGCGGATCATTGACCCTTATACCGGCGGAGTATTGGAGCGCAACAGCTTCAGTTACTCCTTTTCTCCGATCCAGAACCGGTCGGCATGGATCTTGCGTTTGTGGGAACACTTTATCGCGTTGATCCTTGCCCTCGGCGGATTGATCCCCTATTTGCTGATATTGCCCTATTATCTGGGGCATAAAAACTCCCACTGGTGCTGGAAACTTTCCATGGATCGTTATCCGGGATATTGGGGGGTGCTGTTTTTCCGCCGGGAACTGGTGAAAAGTCACCCTGCCAATGAGCATTATGTTTTTCAGATGGGAGAGATCTACGGACTTCAGAATACTCCGGAGCAGCGGCGTATTTATGACTATTATTACCACTATCACTGTTCATGTTTTCTGGTCTTGCAGGTAGTTTTGCGCAGTCTGGGAAAGAGAGGATTTGCCACTTATGTTGAACGCAAACGGTCGTAAAAATTTTACTGCAAATGGCGATGCCGATGCGGAAAATCTGCTTGCAAGCGTGCTTGATGAGATGAAAAAGCAGCTTGGCGGCACGGGGCTTTGTGTCTGTCTGGGCGGCAGTTACGGCAGAGGCGACGGCGGTGTGCGGCAGGATCGGGAAAATGGTCTGTTGTACAACGATCTGGACTTTTTTGTTTTTGCCCGGAAAAAGTCTGCCGGAGCGGAAAAATTGCTTAAAGAAATTGCTGAAAAATATGAATCAGAGCTGAAAGTCGATGTGGATTTCAGCAGTATCATGAGCGTCAAAGATATAAAGAAAAACTTCAAGCGCCTGATGATGCAGGAGTTGAAGCGTGGGTACCGTCTGGTATGCGGCGAAGATCTGCCGGAAAAATATCTCCCCGAACTTCCGGCGGAAAAACTGCCCTTCAGTGAAGCGTGCCGTTTACTGCTCAACCGGGGAATGGGATTACTGCTTGCCGGGGAAAAGATAGTAAATGGTTCTGATGAAACCGATTTTATCCTGCGGAATATTTACAAAGCGATCCTTGGAGCAGGGGATGCCATGCTCATTGCTGAAAATATGTACAGCTGGAAGATCATTGACCGCTTGAAATTGATTGAAATGTCGGATATGCCGGAAATTTACCGGAAACTCTACCGCGAAGCGGTGGAGTTCAAGTTTGCGCCGCACCGTAAACGGAAACAGGATATGAAGTCGTTTTGGCATTTGACAAGGGATTTTTTTCAGGCGGCAGTTGTACGCTCTTCGCAAGATAAGAAGGATGTGCATACCGGAATATTCTGCCGTTGTGCAAAAGCTGGTGAATTGTCGCTGAGAAATTTTATAAAATATTGTGTCAAGAGCCGTTCATTACCGCCTCTTGCCGCGTGGGAATATTACACCATGCCGATGGTGGCTGTATTGACGGTAAGTGTATATATCGCATTGAGTAAGATGCCGGAAAAAATTGACCGGCAGGGGGAACTTTATCAGCAATGGCTGATTTTTAATTGAGAGGGAAATTTATGGATTCACTGGATAATGAATTGAATATTCAGGCAGAGACCAGACAGATGCAGAAATTGCAGATGTATCAGAAACTTGTTTTCTTTACCTTGCTGAAATTCAAATGGAGTATTATTACGGTTTTTGTGTTGACGATCATAGCAGGAGTTGTTCTGCGTTATATCCAATTCCGGCACTCGCATGAGAAGTTCGAGGGCAGTATCACGCTTTTTTACACTCCCCGGGCAAGTGAAGAAGTAAAACCGCTTAGCATCAATCATGTATTGGGATTATTTTCCCGTCAGCAGATTTTTCATCAGTTGATCGAAGAGCTGCATCTGAATGAAAAGCAGAAGGGGGTTTTGAAGCAATCTATTGAGGTTAAACTTCTTAAAGACCAGAATGATATGTTTGAGATCACCGGCGTCGGGAATAGTGATGAGTATGTCAGACAGTTGGTCAATACCTTTGTCGCCATCGGTATACGCAACTATGAAGAGTACCGCACCGCTGAATTGCGGAACTTTTTGAACTCCCGGGAACGCCGTTTGCGGGAAGTTCAGGAATATCAGAAATCTCTTATCGGCCGTATCCATGGACTGCACCGGAAATACGGCATTATCCACCCGGAGGAAGAGATGGAGACAGTTAAAAAGATCCAGGGGGAACAAAGTGCGGCACAGGCAGAGTTGAATGTAAAACTTGCCGATGCCCGGCAACGATTTGCTATTGCGGAAAAAAGTTACAACCGCCTCCCGGAGAATGTAATAAAACACCGCGCAGCACTGCGGGAATTTATCAGTGACCTGAAAAAAGCCTCCCGGGAATATGAGAAAGCCAAGTTGATGTTCGCTGAACGCAACCCCCGTTTCGTGGAGGCAAAAAGCGCTTATGAGACGATCAGAAATGAGTTTGAAGCTTTCAAGACAAAGAATAAGATTTTTGAATTTGATGAGAATATGCTTGTGGGCATAGATGGGATCATCGACCGTTATCATGAGGCGGATGTGGTTTTGCGCCAGTTGGAAATAAGCATGAAGTCTTTGCAGGCTGAAGTGGCTCTGATCAAGGAGAAAGAGGAGAAACTTCAGCATATGATCCCCGAACATGACTCTCTTGAACAGTTGATGGCGACTTCCAACAAGAATATTTCTCTGCTGCTGGAGGAAGTTACCCGGGTGCGGAGCAATATCGCCCATGTTCCCAATGATATAATCATCAATGAACGGGTAACGGGAACGAAACCATTCCCGATGTTTACGGTCAAAATCGCGGCACTTATTTTCATTGCCGGAATTTTTGTCAGCGGTCTTTATGCGACAGCGGCAGTTACGCTGGATATCGTTAACGGTAAATTCAGCGGTATCGAAGAGGCCTCATTCCATAAAGATTTCTTTGACATCGTGGGAGTTATTCCCCATGAAAAAGCCAACTTCTCTGCAGAACAGCGTAAAGTTATCAATAACGAAATGTTTTACCGCTTTATTCTGCGTTTGAAAGATACCCGGACGCTCTTTTCCTGTTCACTGGATGGTTCATTTTTGAGTTCGGTGCTTTTTGACGAACAATTTACCAAAGCCAAGCGCAACACGATCCTGGTACGGCTTATTCCGGAAAGTCGGGTGGAGGAAATATGCGGCAATATGCAGAAGATCGGGGATTTTTACTACTCCGACAATGGCAATGTCGGAGTGAATTACACCGAAAGATCAGTCCAGCATCAAATAGAGTATCTGCATGGATTTTCTTCCGGTGACGGCAGGGGTTACGGCTACGGTTACGGCTTTGCCTTTTTCCCGGTGCGGAATCTTTCCGTATTGGAGCCGGACGAAATCAGTGCGCTGTACAACATGGTCAATGAGTTGAAAAAACATTATCAGCTGATCCGGATTTCCCGGGAAAAACCCTTTGATGCTTCCTGCATCCTGATGCGCCAGCTGCATGATATTTGCGATGCCACGATGCTTTATATCGGCAAAAAGATGACCCCCAGACGCGTTTTGCGCCGGGTGCTGAAACTGCATGATGATGAACACAAAATCTACGCAGTTTTGACCGGAGTGACCGATGTCGAAAAAATCATTTCAGGAGATTACATCTGATGAAAAAGAGTCTGTATTTACTGTTTTTATCTTTGACGGCAGCTTTTTTCTGCGGCTGTTACAACCGTTTTACTGCCAATTTTTCCCAGTTTCCGGAAGTGGATAATCTGCCTGCCGGAGTGGTGGATCAAGCGGGGTTGACCGATGAGGATAAGCGCCGTCAGCTGGAGTTCCTCAAAAAACTTGACGAACAGCAGGAGCCGGTTTACCGGATCAATGCCGGGGATAAGATCAGTATCCGGGTATACAACCACCCTGATTTGATCATGGAATCTCTGGTAACTCCCGACGGTGCCATCGGTGTTATGTTTGCCGGTCAGGTGCAGGTGGCAGGATTGACTCTGGTGGAGGCAAGCGAAAAGATCAAGAAAATCTACGGTCAATATATCAAAAATCCGGAACTCGGTGTCTTTGCCATCGACGTGAGAAGCCAGACCGCCACCATCGCCGGAGCGGTGAATAATCCGGGTATGTTCGTTATTTCCAACGGGATGCGCCTTGCCGATCTTTTTGCCAAAGCCGGCGGTTCGGCGGTGCGGGATTTCGATGATCAGATGCTGGATGCGGCAGATTTTCAAAACAGTATCATTGTGCGCAACGGCAAAGTATTGCCGGTTAATTTTTCCCTTGCCATTGAAAAGGGAGACCGCTGGCACAATGTCAAACTGAAAAAAGGTGACTACATCTATATCGCGGTGCGTTCCGAAGCGATGGTCAGCATTATCGGCAGCATCAACCGTCCCCACAAGAGATTGTGGGATCACAATCTGGGAATATTGGAACTTATTTCCTCCGGATTGGGGCTTAAAGAGCAGTACTGGTCATACGGGGTGATCATTCGCGGAGGTATGGAAAATCCCCGGCTTTACCGGGTGGATATTGATGGCATATTGCAGGGCCGCCGTGCCAATGTCCGTTTGCAGCCGGGGGATGTGGTTTATATTCCCCATGATGATATTTCGGAATACAACGTCTTTGTGCGCAAGATATTGCCGACGGCTCAATTCCTGAGTACATTCACTTTCCCGGCACTTAATTTCCTGCAGTAAATATAAGGTCTGGATGATGAAGTATCTGATTTTTCTCATTGCTTTCATGGGCGTACTGCCGCTGGCGTATATACTTACTTTGAACCGTAAGTATATGCGTTATGCCTTTTTTGCGGTACTTCTGCCGGTGATGATGTTCAATCAGGTTTCGATCAACTTCTTTTCCCATGAAACTTACCGCGGAACATCCCGGGGCATGGAGGTCTCTCTGGTCTATCTGATCGCTCTGGCGATGCTTATCGGTATGTGGATTCTGCACCGGAAAAAGCCGCTTTTGCCGGATACCGGAAGTAAAATCTATTTGGTATATTTTCTTTTGTGCATACCCTCGCTGATAAATGCGGACAACACACTTTTCAGCTGGTTTGAAATGTGGAAAATGATAATGATGTATATCGTTTTTCTCTGTACCTATTATTATTTATATTACACACGGGACTTCAACACCGTGATGATCGGCTTCGGGATCGTGGCAGCGGTTACTTTTCTAACTGTGGTATTCCAGCACGTCAAAGGTATTCATCAGGCAAACGGGCTTTTCCCGCACCAGAACAGTATGGGTATGTATATGTGTCTGATTGCCCCGGTCTTTTTTGCTTACTACTTCAACCGCAACAAAGGCTGGAAACGTTTTTTGTTTGCCGGATTCTTTCTGGCGGCATCGGCGGCATGTATGCGGACTTACTCCCGGGGAGCGATGGTATGTCTGCCTTTCGGTTGTGCGATCACGGCGCTTTTGTCACTGCGTTACCAGTTTCACATGCGGAAGATCCAAATACTGCTGCCCATTGCTCTTATATGCTTTTTCGGCGCCCTGCTTCTGCTTCCCAACATCATCAAACGATTTGAAAATGCTCCCAAAGAGTCGCTTATGACCCGCCGGTATCTCGCTGCATCCGCATGGAACATGATGAAGGATAAACCCCTGGCAGGAGTGGGATTGAATAACTGGGGCATCAAGATCAATCCGCCGTATCCTTACTGTGAGTACCGCTATGGCAACAAGCGGATCGCCAAAGATTTCAAAGAGGGAATTGTGGAAACCAGTTATCTTCTGGTGGGCGCAGAGTGCGGATTTCCGGCATTGGCGGCATTTCTGGCTTGGCTTGGGTATTACTATGTTGCGGCGTGCAAACTGGTAAAAAAATTGCGCAGAACGGAACTCTTTTATATTCCTGCCGGTATTGTTGGCGGCTTGTCGGCAGTTTATCTGCAATCCACATTGGAGTGGGTGATGAAACAGCAGGTGAATTTCATTCAGATGATGATTCTTTTTGCCGCATTGAGCATCATGTATAAATATTGCAGCAAGTTCGCTTCGGGTGAGGTGGAGGTGACGGCATGAAATATCTTTTCCGCGGTATACTATTTCTGTTTTTGCTCATATTATCCGGATGCGGTCAGGATAGCTGTGCCGCAGAGGCGGAGTATGAATTTCTCACGCCGCAAGTTTTGGTAATCAAAAATCCCAAGCCGTATATGCATACTTCGCACAATGTTGTCAAACAAGGTTTATGGCAGAAAGAAAATGCACTTTTGCGGGATAAAAACGGCAATATCCTGCGGCAGGCTGATATAACTGTTTTTGAATATATAATTTTTGAAAAACCATTGAAAGATGGGGAAACAGTCAGTATCGCCGGTACTGTTGCAAAGTATGATTCAGCTGTGCCCAGCAACATTTTCAAGCTCAATCAGGTCGGCAACGGTATAAATCAAACGCAGAAATACGCTTATATGGGGGCGTGGCTGGGAAGTGCCGGGGCATTGCCTTTGAAACACCTTGCCGGAAAAGAGTTTGTGATCCGCAGAAGCAGTGATGGAAAAACTGTTTTCACCGGGAAACTTAAAGTGCGGCGGGATGATCCTGCTTATCAGGAAACTGTTCCCTTTACCGGGGAAGAGGTGCTGGAACTGGATTATTCCTCTTTCAACACCCCGGGGAACTACTATTTTTACGTTGACACGATCGGCAGAAGCATGGAGTTTGCCATCGGCAGTGAAACTTTGAGCGAAGCATTCTACATCCACGCCAGAGGTCTCTACCACAAGCGGTGCGGCATTGCCAAAGCACGACCCTTTACGGCGTGGGAAAGTCCGGCGTGTCACCGGAAAGTTTATGCCGGAACTTTTCCCGGCAATGCGGAACATTACCGGAAAGGAAAAGATATTGAAGAGGGGTTTATCCGGAAATTTCAACGGGTCGAAGTCAAACATTTTGACCTTGTAAAGCGCAATCATCTGCCGGCAGCAGCGATCAAAGAGTATTCTGCTCCCGGCGGCTGGCATGATGCGGCAGATTATGACCGGCGTCCTTATCATTTGCGTATAGTCAACGATCTGGCAACGGTCTATCTGATGAAACCGGAAAACTTTATCGACGGTCAGCTCAACATCCCTGAAAGCGGCAACGGGATTCCGGATATTCTTGATGAAGCGGCATGGGGATTGAAACATCTTCTTGCGGTTCAGCAGGATAATGGCGGGGTGGGAACATGGTTTGAAACCACCGGACACCCGCAGGCAGGAGAGGGAATGCCGGATAAGGATGAACATGTTTATTATGTTTCTGCTCCTTCACGCAACGGAACTCTGGAGTATGCCGCGGCGGCAGGTTCGCTGGCACTGGCAATGAAAAAAGCCGGATTTGCAACCGGGGCAAAAAAGTATCTTGACTCAGCAAAGCGCGCCTGGGAGTTTGCCATTGACCGCAAAAATATCCTTGCCCGCATATACATGTATAACGGCAAGGTGCATTACTACAATGAGGGGATGAAACTTCGTTCTGAAAATCTGCTGAAAGCGGGGGTAAATC
>JAZUPS010000351.1:0-4436 GCA_045605305.1 Victivallaceae bacterium | reverse complement strand
GGGGATTACCATAGTGTAGATCTGTTTATCCCGGACGGCACGGGCAAGTTTCTGGATTCCGTCACATCCGCAATCGATAAGGATCACGGTTTCGGGGGTTTGTTTCATAACAATTCCATCCCATAAAAAAAGGTTAATTTTGTCTGAGAGATAAAATACTATTAAAAAGCATTTTTTTCAAGCGGATTTTTTTGCTCTCCACAAAAAAAATTTTACAACTTTGCCGGAAATATCTTGATTATTGGAGTATTTCGGATCTATTTACTGCCGTCTGATCCCAGCCGTTCCGCGAAAGGGCCGGCTGCTGAATAAGCAACCGGCAGCTCCCGATAAATCAACCTCCCATTCTGGAGAACGCCCCGATGAAACTGCCTCTTTCGCTGCCGTTCCTGATGGCAAATCAATGCTTACAGGTACTCTTCCGGCAGGAGTTTGGTCAGGTCTTTGACCTTCTGTTCATCTTCCAGCGCGCAGACCAGAATCCCGTTGCCGGATTTGATCACTGCCACATTCTGCAAGCCGATAATACCAATGGCGCAATTTTCATCATCATTGACCACGATATTATTCCGGCTGTCAATGGCGTAAACACCTTTTCCAAGTACGTTATCTTCCGCATCGGCGGTTTTGATCATCTTCAATGCGTTCCATGAACCAATATCGTTCCAGACAAATGGTGCCTGACCTACCGCTGCTTTGGCAGTATGTTCAAAAATGGCATAGTCGATGGAAATTTTAGGCATGGTGACAAAGTTTGTGCGGTAATCAACTCCGCTCAACCAGCTCCGGATAATGGCGTACATTTCCGGCTGATAGGCGGCAAACTCTTCCAGAATGGTGGAAACCTGCCAGACGAACATGCCGCTGTTCCAGCGGTATTGACCGCTTTCCCAGAACTCCTTTGCCACTTCAGCGGAGGGTTTTTCCTTGAACTTCCTGACCTTGTAAAAGTCATTTGCGATCTCTTCGCCCAGCTGGATGTAACCGTAACCGGTCGCCGGATAAGTCACCGGAATACCCAGCGTGAGCAAATATCCTTCGCGGGCGATTTCAGCAGATTTTTTCAACGTTTCCTGTAAAATATCCACCTGATTTATCACATGATCCGCCGGAAGTACAAACATGATCCCTTCCGGATCACGCTGATAAACTATGGCAGAGGCAAGAGCGATACAGGGGGCGGTATCTCTGCCTTGGGGTTCGATGATGATGTTTTCCCGGGGCAGCTGGGGACACTGGGCGATCACCGCTTCGGCAATATCAGCATTGGTCATGATCAGAATATGGTCATCGGAAACCAGACCGGATAATCTTTTGACCGTTTCCTGAAGCATGGAGGCATCGCTGACCAGCGGCAACAGCTGTTTGGGATAATTTTTTCTGCCCAGGGGCCAGAAACGCACACCTTTGCCGCCTGCCATGATCACTGCATAAAAGTTCTTGTTCATATTTGCTACCTTCCGGGGTTGATAAAAGTTCATCCGGCAGGGAGTTCTGCCGGATGATACTGTTTTGAATACTTACTTGCCGATCACTCTTCTACCGGATCATCAACTTTGGGAACAACTTTGCTCTGCGCCCAGTTGGATTTACCGGCAGCTTTGTTGGCTTTGACCATATCAAAGAGGTCATCCATCATCTTTTCCACCGATTCCGGAGCGTAATTGTCGCGGATGAATTTAATACCGCCGTCGGAAATCTTTTTCCACAACTCCTGATCGGATTCCAGTTCCATAATGTATTTCGCGAACTCTTCGGCATTTTTGGCGATCATAATATTTTCGCCGTGCATCATGCCGGTTCCCTCAGTACCGAAGGCACTGCTGACACAGGGAATACCATAGGACATGCTGGAAGCGACTTTGCCTTTGGTTCCCGCACCGTAACGGAGCGGAGCCACGGTCATTTTCGCATAGTTCAGCACATCACCCAGATCGGCGACAAAACCGACGAATTTGAATTGCGGACACTTGAGCAGGTCTTTGTATTCCGGGGTTTTGCCGATCATATCCCGCAGCGCTTCACCGATGATGGTCAACTCAAAATCTTTGGGCAGCAGCGGCAGGATCTCATCGTGGAAGTAGCGCAGACCATCCATATTCGGCGGATGAGCGCTGCCGATAAAGACTGAACCGCGGCGGTTCTGGTTGGGCGCCAGACCGAAAAGCTGACGCGCCTGGGGAATATGGACAACGTTGGTGAGGTTGTACTGCTCTTCCAGAAGTTTTTTCTCATCGCTGCTGATGACGATCGTGGCGTCGGCAGCTTTGGCAACAGCCAGTTCATACTCTTTGGTTTTTTCTGCAAGTTTCTGCAGTTCAGGGTCATTACGCAGATCGGCTTCAAGTTTTTCCCGGACAAAGTGGACATCCACTGTGTCAAAGATGTAGGTTGCCTGAGGCGCATACTTTTTCAGCAGACGGTCGAAACAGCGTGCCTGATAGATACGGGAGACGAAGATATGGCTGAAAGTCCAGCCGCTGCTTTCCAGATACTCCCAGATCTTCCGCTGGGGCAAATAGATACATTCAACACCCATACGGAGCAGGATCGTGGTGTACTTCGGCACATAACCGGCGGTGTATTCACCGTGGAAACAGACATGATAACCGCGTTTGATCATGTATTCCATAAAGAAGATCGCATCCATACCGCCGGAACCGCGATCCGCCATGGGGACTTCGGCATCGATATAGAGGATACGTTCTTTTTCCCATTTGAAGGAGCTGTTGCCCTCTTCGCGGCTCTCATAGAGGGAGTGTTCCTGCAGATATTCCGACCAGCGGTTGAGGAAGGTCTGCCGGTTTTTCTCGCATTTTTCATCGAAGGTGTCGCCGTAGGATGCCATTTCCTGATGGAGAACTTTGGAAAGGGGGCAGACGTAGTTTTTGTAACCGGCTTTCTGCATTCTCAGACCCAGATCCGGATCTTCAAAATATGCCGGTACAAAGATGGTGTCGAAGCCGTTCATTTCGTCGAAGACCTTCTTGCGCAGGATGATACTGGCAGCGGAGCAGAAATCGACTTCACGGAAGAAGGTATACTGGGGATGATCCGGCTCCACGCCGCGGCCCAGAGGCATCATATCGCCGTTTTTGCAGATGAGGTTGCCGCTTTCCTGCATGGTTCCGGTGGAAATATGGATCAGCTGACTGCCGATCATACCCGCTTCGGGATGGTGATACAAGGCGGTGGTCAACTCATCCAGCCAGCCGGGGAGAACCTCGGTATCGTTGTTGAGGAAGAGGATGTATTCACCGGTGGCGTTGGCGGCACCCTTGTTGGCGGTGAGCAGAAATCCGGAGTTTTTCTCATTGCGGACAAGTTTGATCTGCGGGAAATCTTTCAGCAGAGTCTGGTAATCATCGCTGGGTGAGCAGTCATCGACAACGATGATTTCAAAGGGGGAAACTCCGCGATTGTGGTAAATCGAGTAGATACACCGTCTGGTAAATTCGATATTGTTGTATACCGGGATGATGATCGAGGTCAGGGGGACATCTTTGGGAACGATCAGACCGGAATCCTCTTCGATGATCTGTTTGGCGGCGAGGGTGCGGTGAAGAAGCCAATCCCGATAACCAGGGACATTGTTGAAAAATCCGCCGAAACGGTTGTACAAAAAGTTTTTGAAAGCTATTTTTTGAGAATATCTTATGGGAATACTGAGGATAAGTTTCTTACCGATTGTGTGAAAAGCTTTTCCGAAACCGCAGAAAAAGTTTTTGATTTTGCGTCGCAGACCCCAGCGTCCAAAGAGACGGAATGACCATGAATTTTTCACGTCGTTGTACATGATCCAGAGATATTCTGATTTTGCACACTCTTCGCGGTACTGACGCTCCAATTCAGCGCAACGCTCCTGCAACTGCTGTAATTGCCCGTTGAGTTTCTGTAATTTGTTTTCCAAAACGGCTTTCTCCTCTGCAAGTTGTTGATTTTTAGTTTGTTCTATATTAAATTTATCATTTAACGCACGATATTCACCGGTCAGCTCCTGATATTCTGCACTCTTTTGGGCGATAAGCGCTTTCAAATCGGTACAGATATTTTCCAGATCGCGGTTTTTCTTTTCCATGCTCTGCAGATCGCTTTCCAGAGCATTTTTCGCATTGTTAAGCTGTTTGAAGGCGTTTTCCAATTCACCCAGTTCTTTATTCAAAGCGGCATACTTTTCCATAGATGATTGCAAGCGCTTTTCTACGGCGGCACACTCTGAGATCAAAGCCTCTTTCCGTGCAGTTTCAGCGGCAAGTTTCTGCTGTAATTCACCTTTTTCAGCGGCAATGAGCTGATTTTTCTCTTCTGCCAGAACCAGTTGCGCTTCAGTTTCACTTTTGGCAGCTGAAATTTGTGAAACCTTCTCTTTTTCAGCGGCAAGTTTCTGCTCCAACCCGCTTTTTTCAATGGCGCAGATTTGATTTTTCTCTTCTGCC
>JAZUPS010000350.1:0-24187 GCA_045605305.1 Victivallaceae bacterium | reverse complement strand
TCCTTATGACGTCCACTTGAAAAATGAGAGCAATTTCCAGCTGCTTTTCTACTCGATTTTCATGCTTTTAGGTATCAGCATCACCGCGGAATCCCGCACCAATAACGGGCGCATCGACGCAGTGGCAACCAATGAGGATTTTGTCTTTGTATTTGAGTTCAAATTGGATAAGAGCGAAGAGATCGCATTATCTCAAATCAAAGAGCGGGAGTATTTCCGCCGTTACATGAACTCCGGAAAAAAGATCATGCTTATTGGAGTCAACTTCGACAAAGTTGCCGGACAGATCGACCGCTGGGTTTTTGAAACTGCCTGAAAAGTTCATTTTCTCCGCTTGCCCAAGCCCGCGGCACCGGGGGAGGGCACCCCGACGGGAGCAGTGCAATTTTTTAAAAGTATACGGTGGGATCGGGAATACCCGCATCGAGAAATCCCTGATGACGGAGTCGGCAGCTGTCGCATTTGCCGCAGCTTCTGCCGGAATCATCCGGATCATAACAGCTGGTCGTCAAACTGTAATCCACCTTCAAAGATGTTCCAAGCTGAATGATCTGGGCTTTGGAAAGGTTCTGCAGCGGGGTGTGGATTACCCAGTTCCACTTCTCATCCACCGCGCATGTTCCCAGACGGACAGTTTCGGCAAAAGAGGCGATAAAAGGCGCCCGGCAATCAGGATAGTTGGAGTAGTCCACGCTGTTCACCCCGATAAAAATATCGTGAGCGCCGATGACTTCTCCCCAGGCGGCGGCAAGTGAGAGAAAAACCAGATTTCGTGCCGGCACATAGGTGATCGGAACCGTTTCTGCCACGCCGGTTTTGGGAACATCCAGACTCTTATCGGTCAAAGCTGATCCGCCCCACTGGCTGAGGTCGAGTTTGAAAGTGCGGTGTTCTTTTGCCCCCATTGCCGCAGAGAGCTTTTCTGAAGCAAGCAATTCGTTACGGTGGCGCTGACCGTAATCGAAGCTCATGGTATAGCACTCAAAACCATCTTTGAGCGCCGCGGCAAGACAGGTGGCGGAATCAAGACCGCCGCTTAAAAGAACGATCGCTTTTTTCATTTTCATACTCCTTTTTTATCTCCCCAGATCAACTTGTGCATCTGCAGCTGCATCCGCACCGGCAATCCGCACTCCATGACCCATCGGGCAAGCTCTTCAAAGGTGACTTTGCCCCAAACGGGGGAAAATATCAGATTGGCAGTTTTTTCCGGCAGGGAATATCTCTTTATCAAATCGGTTGACCAGTCGAAATCCTCCCGGCTGGAAACTACGAACTTCACCTCATCATGGGATTGCAGAAGTTCCCAGTTGGCAAAGAGGTTTTTTTCTGCCATTCCCGAACCGGGGGTTTTGCAGTCCAAGATCTTGCGGACACCTGCCGGAACTGCGGCTATGGGCAGAGAACCATTGGTTTCCAGAAGCACTTCCATACCGGCATCAAGCAGACTTTGGAGCAAAAGAGGGGTCTCCTCATGGATCAGCGGTTCGCCGCCGGTAACTTCGACCAGAGCGGTTCCGGAATCAAGTGCCATTGCCACCAACTTGCTGACGGACAACATATTCCCGCCATCCCACGCATAGGTGGTGTCACAGTAAGTGCAGCGGAGATTGCACCCGGCAAGACGGATGAAAAAACAGCGTCTTCCGGCGTGGGTGGATTCCCCCTGGATACTGGCAAAAGTTTCAATTACCGGCAGCATGAAGTTCACTCGCTGTAAGTGAGACGGGAAGAGGCGGATTCACCGATGCGCACCCGGCATACCCGCACGTTGCCGTCATTGAGCAATGAACTCATTTTCCGGTAGATCGTCCGCGCCAGAACTTCGCTGGTGGGGTTGATCTCCTGAAAATCGGGCAAATCAGAAAGGTTGCGGTGGTCGTAAGGAGCGATCACCTCATCCAGAGCCGCTTTCAGTTTTTTGAAGTCAAGGGCGATGCCGACTTCATTGAGGGTATCGGTGGCAACGGTCACGGTAACTTCGTAGTTGTGACCATGCAGATTGCGGCAGTCACCGTCATATCCCTTGAGCTGATGGGCGGCGGAAAAACTGCGGTCGATCTCGATTTCAAACATTTTTTACCTCACAAATAAGAGGGGAAAACCCTTTGAAAGAAGTTTTCCCCCGTAACTGACTTGAAGTTTCAAATGTGTCAGCGATTGGCACACTCAAATTTCTTCATGAAGTCGATCAGCGCCTGAACGCCTTCGATCGGCATGGCGTTGTAGATGCTGGCACGGCAGCCGCCGACCAGACGGTGACCTTTGAGCTGGGTCAAGCCGCAGGCAGTGGCTTCGGAAACGAATTTGGCATCCAGTTCATCGCTGGGGGTACGGAAGACGACGTTCATTCTGGAACGGTCGGCTTTCGCCACCGGGCTGGAGTAGAAGCTGCTCTCATCCAGGAAATTGTAGAGCAGAGCGGCTTTTTCGTTGTTGTGTTTTTCCATCGCGGCGATACCGCCGTTTTCCTTGAGCCAGTCGGTGATCAGCGCGAGGATGTAGATGGCGAAGGTCGGCGGAGTATTGAACATGCTGCCGTCGTTGATGTAGGTGGAGTAACGGAGCATGGTGGGAACTTTGCTCTCATCGGTGCGTTCCGCCAGATCTTTGCGGAGGATGACCAGCGCCACACCGGCAGGACCGATGTTTTTCTGGGCACCGGCGTAGACCATGCCGAAGTTGTTGATGTCGAACATGCGGGACATGATGTCGCTGGACATGTCAGCGATCAGCGGCACACCGGCAGGCGCGGTGGGCAGATTGATGTACTGAGTACCGGCGATAGTATTGTTGCTGGTGATGTGCATGTAAGCGGCACCGGGAGTCATTTTCCACTCAGCGGCGGCGGGAATGTGATCATATTTGTCATCCCGGGAGGAGGCGACGATGTTGACGTTACCGAACATTTTCGCCTCTTTGGCAGCTTTGTTGCTCCAGACACCGGTATCGACATAGTCAGCGGTGCCGCCGTTGAGGAAGTTCATTGCGAGCATGGCGAACTGCATGCTGGCGCCGCCCTGAACGAAGACGACCGCGTAATCATCGGAAATATTCAGCAGTTCACGGACGTTGGCTTCGGCGCGGTCGATGACCGGCTGGAAGAATTTGCCGCGGTGGGAGAGTTCCAGAATACCGCTGCCGCTGCCCTGAAAATCGATAAATTCGGCTTGTGCTTTACGCATGACGGCTTCCGGAAGCATTGCCGGACCGGCGGAGAAGTTGTAAATTTTCATCCCTGTTTTTCCTTTGATTTTTTCCCGGATGCCATACCGCCATCCGGTTATGGTGTTTGTCAATCCTTTAATATACACCAAAAAATGTTATTTTACAAGAGAGATAATTTCAAAAGTCATTCAAATAAAAATTTCGCAACTCCGGAGTTTCAATGACCGCATCCATTTATCCGGTCAACTCATTTGTTCTTCAACGAAGGGATTTTCGATATCGTACTTATTCCAGCTTGTCTCCCGGTCGGAGTGTTGCGCCACCCGTTTGCGGTAGGTGCTGGGGGATTCACTGGTCAACTGCTGAAAGACCTTTGAAAAGTGGCTGCTGTCGCAAAAACCGCACTCAAGAGCGATTTCAGAAAGCTGGATCTCGCTGGTGGCTATCCGCCGGGCGGCGTAAGCGATTCTTTTGCGGAGGACGAATTGCTTGGGCGCACTGCCGGTGACTGCCCGGAAACGTTTCATGAAGTTGCTCCGGCTCATGGCGGAAATTTTCAGCAGATAATCCAGATCAAAGGGTTCGAGGTAATGTTTTTTCAGGTAGTTCACTGCCGTATCGATATTCTGCTCATAACTGCCGGGCAATTCATTTTCATCCGCTGCCGAAAATGAGCGCAGCAGGTGGCAGAGCATATTCATGAAAAGCCCCATAATGGCACTGCGGAATCCGGTTCTGCCGATATTTTTCTGCTCTTCTTTCATCAGTTTCAACAGCACCCGCAGATGTTTGAAGTCAGCCGGGGTCAGGTGAAAGATCCGGTATCCGGGCATATTTCCGCTCTCTTCCGGCATGAAGATTTCCTGATAGCGGGGAAATTTTACCAGATCGTACTGGGGAATATTCAGCTCCTGCCGGCGGAACAACACATTGTACATGCTCAAATTTTCGGTTTCCGGGAAACTGTGCAGCTGATCCGGGTAAAGTATCAGCACATCTCCCGGATGGATCCGGCGGCTCTCCCCGTTGCAGAGGTGGAGCGCTTCGCCCTGCGTGATAATGCCGATTTCGGTGCAGTCGTGGGAGTGTTCCCCCGTCGGCGGCATTTGCAAACTGCAGGTCATTGTCAGCGGGAAATAAGATGGCAATACATCATTTTTTATCCGTAATTTATACATGATAACAACTCCCTTTTGCAAGTTACCGGATTAAGATAGTACAAGTAAATGAATAATGCAAATAAACTGCTGTTATTTTTGGATTTTTATACAGATTTTTTGGACTTTTATCAAAGTTTTTAGATTTCAGTGAAGATATATTAAATGGTGTCCACAGAAAACTTTATTCAAAGGAGGTTTTGTATGATAAGATTTTTCTGTATGTTATTTGCTATGCTGTTTGCCGCAAGCGGTTTTGCGGCGTGGGAAACGCAAATTTCTCCGGATGGCAAAAGTGCGGTATTCGGCAACGATACCGGTGATGCTGCGATCAAAAACAAAAAGATGAAACTCTTTTCCATGGCATCTAACGGCAACTGGATAGAGAAGGTCTTCGACCTTACTAAACTGCCGACGGAGTGGAAAAACAGTTGCGGCAGTGCCGCTTTGCGTATATATATGCAGGTGGCTGATCAGAGCAGGGCAGTCAAAAAACTGCCGAAACTCAACGGTTTTACCGAAGAACTGGTCATTATGATCAACGGTAAAAAGAAGATCTATCCGGTAGGCAGCACTCTCTTTCCCCGGGCGCGGAAATGGGTGGATATTCCCATTACCGCCGATGAGTTGAAGGGCGATACTCTCACCTTCCGCATGGGGAAGGTCAAATCTGCGACCAATGATGATTATGTTTATGTCGGCATGGATAGTTCTCTTCCTCCGGAGATGAGCAAAATGAGTATAGACGGAGGTAAAAATTTCCGTTTTGAAAGCCGTTATCTGCCGGGATTAAAGGGTGAATACATGGTCAAGCTGGTACTTTTCCGCACCAATCAGCAGCTGATTGTCGATTTTGCGGATAAGGCGGCGGCAAATATGCTCAAATTGGAAAACAACAGCCGTATCGCCGATGGTGCTCTGATTCTGGATGGTTTGAAGTCGCAGGCGGTTGTGCAGAACTCCGGTTCTTTCAACGTTACTGAGAAAGGATTGACCATTTCTGCCGTGATGCGGATGGATACCAACGATATCGGTCATCCGAAAAAGAATCATGACATGCTGATAGCCTGTAAACCCGGAGCCTGGTTCATCGGCAGAAGCGGTAACCGCATCAACTTCAGCTTCAGTGATGATGGCGAAAAGTGGATGTACGCGCTTTACGGCAATGAGTTCCCGGAATTGGGTCAGTGGTTTCACCTGACCGCCGTTTTTGAATATATCAATCAGTCGGCAGAGAGCAACATCGGCTATCTGCTTTCGCTCTACATCAATGGCGAACTTGCGGGAAAGAGGATGTTCTTTCATGTGACCCCTTCCGCAACCACCGCTCCGGTAATTATCGGCAACGGCAATGTCCCCAATTACGGTTATAAAGGGGCGATAGCTTCGCTGAATATCGTTCACAAGGCGCTGAATGAGGGGGAAATCGCTGAAATGGTGAAAAATTCTCCCCGTATCAGCAAACTGCCGCCGGGATTTTTTGAACTGATCCCCGAACTTGAAAAGAACTTCGCCGATGCCGGAAAAGCGGCAAAAACCCCTTTTGCCAAATTTCTGGTCAATGGTGTCAAACGGGCGGCATCCACCGGTGCCGATCAGCAGGAGGTGCTGAAAAACTTTTCCGTATTCAATGAGTTTTTCACCTCTGCTGCTTCTCCCCGGGAAATCGCCGCAAAATGGAATAAAACAGCTCCATTTTTCACCCTTACCCTTTCCAAAGATGGAGTATTGATGAGTGCGCCGGGCAAACACAAGGGCATCAGTCCGGTGATCGGCTGGTACGATTTTGCCTCCCAACGGGATATTTTTGATGACCGGGCAAGCAGTTGGCAGCTGAACTTTGACGGCAGAAAGATCTATGACCGTTCCCCGGGGGTGTATTATGAGATGACTCCGGTGAAAACCACTGCTGATGGCGGTCATTTTCAGGTGGTCTGGAAGAAGGATGGGGACTTTGAATGTATTTCCAACTACACCTTTGAGGGCAACCGTCTGGAACAGGACTTCGAGGTGAAAAACCTCAACCCCAAGCTGCAGCTTTACGAGGTGGAGTTCCCCCGCTGGTTCTTTGCCAAACTGCCCGGTAAAAAAGATCAGCTGCTCTATCCCCGCTTCATCGGATTGCTTTGGGATGAACCGACTCACCGTTTCAGTGAGACCGGCATCTACCCCAGTACTCACTGTGCCATGCAGTTCATCGGTTACTTTGATGAGTTGAAAAACGGCATTTACGCCGGTTTTGAAGCAGTTGACGGCGGAGTTAAGACCGCTTCGGTCAACGGCAGAAACCATGTCCTTGAATACAAGTGGCTCTCCCCGGTGGCTCTCCCCGTAAAAGGATACGGCGGCAACGGTTACAAATCCGCCGGGAAAGCTGTTATCCAGAGCTATCGCGGCAGCTGGTTTGAAGCAGGGCAGATCTACAAAAAGTTTGTTGAAGCCAAAGCCCCGTGGGCAGTGAAGGAACTGCCCCGCAAAGATACTCCCAAATGGTATCAGGATAACTGTCTCTGGCTGGTCTCCAGCTCTGAACACACTCCCGGAATGATCTATCTGCGCGAATACTTCGACATTCCCTACGCCTCATGGCACTGCATGTGGTACAACGTGCTTAAAAATCCCAACGCCGACTGGACGATCCGTCAGCGGGATAAGGAGCCGATAAAAAAACTGCTTGCTTCCGGCATCTATATTCACCCCTATCTCAATGGCAGGGTATTCGGGATCGTTGCCGATCAGAAAGATTATATCGACCGTACCAAATCTCCGGAATTTCTGAAAAACAGCGTGATCCACTCCAATGGGGATCGTTACTTTGAAAATTACGGCGGCGTTTACGGTGTGATGTGCAATGCCACAAGCTACTGGCAGGATCGTCTGCTGGATATGGCAAAGGTGGTTTCCGATCTCGGCATGAATGGCTGTTATTACGATCAATTACCCTGTTCCTCGCCCCGGGTCTGCTATGCCAAAGACCACGGACACGCTCCCGGTGATCCGGCGGCGTGGGCAAATGGTTATTGGAAAATGCTCCGGGAACTGCGCCGCTGTCACCCGCAACTGGGGTTGGATGGAGAGGACAACTCTGAAGTCTATGTCAACACCCTTGACGGTTTTATGACCTGGCGCAGCGGTGAAGTCGGTCACGTTCCCCTTTTTCACTCCATTTACGGCGGCGGCAGGGCGCAATTCACCGGCAAAGGTTTTGATGCTTTCGGCGGTTACAGCGGCTCTTATGAGGCATCTTTTGCCAAACTCGGTGAACAATTTGTCTGGGGTGAACAGATCGGCTGGATGCACGTTTTCGACATCCGCTGGGGAACTCCCCGCCGCATTTACGCGAAAAAACTTGCCCATCTGCGCCGGGCACTGCTGGGTTATCTGAATGAGTCGGATATGCTGGCACCTTTGGAATTTGCCGGAAAAGTTCCGCAAATGAGCGTGGTTTGGGGGTGTGTCCGCAATGAGGTGATCACTACCGACAAGGTGCTTTCCTGCGGCTGGAAGCGGCTTCGTGACGGCAGAATAGTGCTGCTTTTCACCAACACCAGTGAAGAGATGATCACCGTCAAACCGGTGACCCGTTATCCGGGATACGATAAACTTGCCGTCTGCTCTGAAACAGCTCAGGTTCGTTACATCGACCTGACAAAATCAGCTTTGCCGGCAGTCACCTTGCCCCCGCACAGCAGTGAAATCTGGCTTTTGGGCAAAGATTTTGACCGGAATGAAGCTGAAAAGATCGGGGCAGTTACGGCCAAAGTCAAAACCTTTACCGATGCCGGAAAGAGCATCCACCACTCCGCGCCAACTTTCGATGTCTGCAAAAAGTTGACCGCTGTACCGGGCAAATGGTTCACCGCACAGGATTCGTCGTGGCTGCTTTACGCCTTCAAAGAGGTTCACCCTTCACTGGGTTACAATAAAGGCAAAAATGCCACCCCGGAGCAGAAAGGCAACTGGATCCTTGCCCGCAAAGGCGGTGTGATCAGTTACGGAGAGGTGGATTTCGGCAGTAAAGCACCGAAATTCCTTGAGATACAGATCGCAGTTTCACCGGAAAATGCCGGAGGAAAGATCCGTCTGGATGATATTACCGGCAAAATGGAAACTTTCCATCTTCTGGCAGAGATCACCACCAAAACCACCGGCGGATTTTTCAAGTTCCAGACCATCCGGGTTCCCATCAAGCCGGTCACCGGCAAAAGAAAGGTCGTTTTCCATGTTCTTGATAAAGATTGCAATATCAGAGCATGGCGGGTAATATAAAGAAAGAGAGGACAAAAATGAAAAACGCAAAAAAACACGCCTTCACTTTGATCGAACTTCTCGTTGTAATTGCCATCATCGCAATTCTGGCGGCAATTCTGCTCCCGGCACTCAACAGCGCCAGAGAGCGGGGAAGAGCAGCCAGCTGTATCAACAATCTCAAACAGTGTGGCATGGCATCCATGCAATATGCCGGGGACAATGAAGATATTCTGCCGCTGAAAGCACGGGATACCTGGAGCGAGTCCAAGAACAGCTGCTGGGCAAGCGGGCTGCTCCCCGGAGCGCTGGTGCTGGGATTCATCTCCCCGGTGGGCATTGCCACCGAACCGGGAAAAGGCTATCTGCCGAATATGGATATGGTCTCCTGTCCCTCATTTCTGCAGCCATTCAATGTAGGAACATCGGCATCTGAAATGGCACATTTCCCCGGCGGATATGCTGTTCCCTACGGTTATCAGCAGCATCCTTATGATGAAGCTGCCAATGGGGCGACCTATTTCGGTGTCGCCACCAATGTCACTTCTGTAGTGTTGAATCTGAAATCCTTGAAATCCCACTCCAAAGTGATTGTTCTTGCTGAAGCGTGGGATGAAAATCGGAAGTGCAATACGCCATATTACAGTACCGTCACTCCGGCATTGGACTTCCTCCACAATGGACAGATGAATGCTCTCTGGGCAGATGGTCACGTCAATTCCAACTCTCCCGGCGGGATAAAAGCGGCTTTCCCGGCAAATTTCAAAATGACCAAATACCGCCAGAGCGGTGCGCTGAAAGATTTCTGAACAGAGTGATTTGACAATATGAATGGCGTTGATTTGGGAAAGTTTCTGGAAAAATTCCTCTCCCCCGGCAACGAATACCGGGGGATGCCTTTCTGGGCATGGAATGGAGAACTGGATGAGCAGGAGCTTATCCGGCAGATCGAAGTATTCAAGTCTATGGGCTTCGGCGGATTTTTTATGCACTCCCGGGTGGGATTGAAAACTCCTTACATGGGGGAAAAGTGGTTCTCCTGCATAAAAAGCTGTGTGGAAACCGCAAAGAAACTTGGGTTGTATGCCGGTCTTTATGATGAGGATTGCTGGCCGTCTGGGGCGGCAGGCGGAGTGGTCACTGCCAACGACGAATATAAATCCAAGTGGCTCAAGTGTGACTTTGCTGAACTGCCTCTATCCGCAGAACTTCCCGGAAAAACGCTTGGTTTTTTTGCCATTGATGGGGATAAAGAAAAGCGGTTCTGCCGCAAATTCCGGAAACTGCCGGAAAATTTCACTGCCGCCGATCTCGGAGAAAATGAGTTCCCCATCCGCATCTGGTATCAGAATGAACCGGATTCGGAGTGGTTCAATGGGCAAAGTTATCTGGATACCATGAACCCGGAGGCGGTGGATGCCTTTATTTCCTCCACCCATGAGAAATATTTTGCCCGAACCGGAGATGAATTCGGCAAAACCATTCCCATCATCTTTACCGATGAACCCTGCTATATCCACTTCGGTCACATGGCTCTGCCCTGGACACCGGCTCTGCCGGATGAGTTCCGGAAGGAGTGGAAACGGGATTTGAGAGAAGTCCTGCCGGAACTTTTCTTCTCTGTGCCGCAGGAGGTTTCCCTGACCAAGTGGCAGTATTACAACACCATAACCCGGCTTTTTGTTCAAAGTTACAGCGGCAGGGTCGGCAAGTGGTGCGGTGATCACGGCATCAAACTTACCGGTCACGTTCTGGGAGAGGATTCTTTAAGTTCCCAGAGTGTCTGTTGCGGGGCGGCAATGCGTTTTTATGAGTTCATGCAAGTGCCGGGCATCGACCAGCTCACGGAGATATGGAACGTTTTTATCGCGGTCAGGCAGTGTGTTTCCGCCGCCCGTCAATTCGGTAAAAAGGAGCGTTTGAGCGAATTGTACGGCTGTACCGGCTGGGAGTTTCCCCTTGCCGGACATCTGGCTTTGGGAGATTGGCAGTATGCTCTGGGCATCAATGCCAGAGTTCCCCACCTTGCCCACTACTCCCTGAAAGGGGAAGGGAAACGGGATTATCCGGCAAGCATCTCTTATCAGTCGCCTTACAACAGCTGTTATCATCGGGTTGAGGAACATTTTGCCCGCTTGGGGGCGGTGTTGCGGGAATGTGATGAGATAAGGGAACTGCTGGTGGTGCATCCGATCGAATCATTCTGGTCCACCATGCTGCCTTTTCCGGATATCATTCCGGAAAACCGTCCGCCGGAAGACCGGGCATTTGAAAAATTGACCATGGAACTTCTGTCGCAGAATCTCGACTTTGATTACGGAGATGAGGAAATTTTATCCCGGCTGGGAAGATGTGAAAAGATGCAGCTGACTGTCGGCAAAGGCAGTTACAAGGCGGTTTTGCTGCCGGAAATGCGGACTATCCGCTCATCCACGCTGGATCTGCTGGTTGAATTTGCCCGGCAGGGAGGCATGGTCGCCTACCTGGGAAAAGCGCCGGAGTTTGTCGATGCAGAAAATTCTCCGGCGGCAAAGGAGAGTTACCGCCGGTTTTTCACTCAGGTGACACCGGAAAATATGACGGCAAAACTTTCTTCTGCAGCCAGAAGGGTTTCCATTACCGGGGAAGATGGTCAGGAACTGCGCCCGATGCTGACGTTTTTGGGAAAACTGCCGGATCTGCATCTGCTTTTTGTCAATAACTTCGGTAAGGAATTTTCCGGTAATATGCTGGCGGAAAAGCGGCTTTTTGAACGCAAAGAGAGTTTCAAAGACGCCCGGATAAAAGTCAAAGCTCCTTTCAACGGCAAAGTTTGGGAACTTTTCCCGGATAACGGAAAGATCCGGGCGGTGGATTTTCATCATGACGGGGAAAATTATCTTTTCCGTGCCGATTTTGCCCCTCTGGAGTCCCGGCTTTTTCTGTTGGGCGGAGAGATTCCGGAAAGTTTTCTCTGTTCCGCTCCGCTTCCGGAAAAATTCACCTCTCAAATACCACTGCCGGAAACGGGGTGGAACTTTACCGGGGATGAAAAAAATGTACTGGTTCTCGACCACGCAAGTGTGAAGTGTGATGGAAAACTTTTCCGGGAACAAACGTTCATTCTGCAGGCAGACCGGGAACTGCGGAAGGAACTCGGCGCTTCCGCCAGAGGTGAGGCGATGCTCCAACCATATCTTACGCCTCCTGATCCGGCAGAAAGATCCCTGTCAGTGGAGCTGGGATTCGATTTTGAAGCCGATTTTATCCCGAAGGAACTTTTTCTCGCTCTGGAAGAGCCGGAAATTTATCAGATAACCCTCAATGATTTCCCGGTGGATACGGCAAATGACTCCTGGTGGATAGACCGGGCGATCCGGCAGCTGCCTCTGCCGGTAACGGCATTGAAGAAGGGTAAGAACCGTTTGACGTTGAAAGGAAAACTCTCCCGCTCATCTTCCGGCTTGGAAAGCATCTTTCTGCTGGGGGATTTCGGGGTGAAAGATGACCGTATCATCCCGCCTGCACCGACTCTTGCCGTCGGCAACTGGTGTGAACAGGGACTGCCTTACTACGCCGGGAGCATCACCTGTTACCGGGAACTGCCGGAACTGCCGGAAGAAAAGAGAATTTTTCTGAAACTTCCCCGCTGGGAGGGGACAGCGGTCAAAATTCAGGTGAATGATTTTCCGGAAGTGATCACCCTCCGGGAAGGTGAGTTGACCGAATTGACCCCATTCATCCGCCGCGGCGGAAAAAATATGCTGAAAATCACCGTCGTCAGCCACCGCCGCAACGCCATGGGACCATTTTACCTGCCGGAAAAGTGGACACCGTGGAATGGTTCAAAGGCGTTCAACACCTGCGAAGATGACCGGCGGCGCCAGCTTGTTCCTTGCGGATTGCTGTTACCACCGGTTATATGTTCATAGGGGATTTACAAAGTCAATCCAAAAGCAGCTGACGCAGCTGGTCGACTGTTTCCGAAAAGAACTTGAGCGCCTCATCCACCGGTTCGGGGGAGGCAAGATCGACTCCCGCATCCCGGAGAATATCCAGCACATCCTTGGAACCTCCGGCTTTGAGGAAGTTCAGATAACGCTCCTGCGCACCGGCATCGCCGGCAAGCAGTCCCCGGGAAAGTTTCAGCGCCGCCGACATGCCGGTAGCGTATTTGTAAACGTAAAAGTTGTAGTAGAAGTGGGGTATGCGCGCCCATTCAAGTTCAATATCCCGGTCCGCTTTGATACCGCCGTGATAATCGGCATTGAGCGCATAGTAACGCTCACAGAGATGATCGGCGGTCAGGGGAACTCCCTCCGCGGCATCTTCGTGGATAAGTTTCTCAAATTCGGCGAACATGGTCTGCCGGTAAACTGTGGCGCGGATGTCATCTGCCAGACGGTTGCAAACCGATGCCCGGAAAAGCCGGTCATCCGGATGACGGTCAAGCAGATAACGTGAAAGGAGCAATTCGTTGCAGGTACTTGCCACCTCGGCCACAAAAATTTCATAACCGGCATAATGATAGTGCTGATTGGCACGGGAGAAGGCACTGTGCATACTGTGGCCCATCTCATGCGCCAGAGTGAATGCGTCGCTCAAAGTGTTGTTGTAACTCAAAAGGATGTAGGGATAAGTGTCGTAACATCCCCCGGAGTAAGCTCCGGAACGTTTCCCCCGGCGGCAGGGCGCATCGATCCACCTCTGGCTCCAGGCATTTTTCATCATATCGGCATATTCTCCGCCGAGAGGTTCAAATGCCTTTTCCAAAAGCTCCCGGGCTTCCGTGAAGGAGCATTTCTGATCGCACTCAGGAACCAGCGGAGCGTAAAGATCATACATATCCAGATCGTCAAGTTTCAGCACCTCCCGGCGGAGCTGGAAGTAACCGGTCAAAGCCGGGAGATTATTTCTCACAGCAGAAATCAGATTATCGTAGATCTCCTGCGGAATATTCTCCCCCGCCAGCGAAGCCTGCAAAGCTGAAGGGTAATGGCGGATCTTTGCCATATTGACATGCCGTTTGACCGTGTTATCCAGTGTGGCGGCAAGGGTGTTGCGGTGTTTGCGGTACCGGGAGTAGAGTTTGCGGAAAGCCGTTTTCCGCACTTTGCGGCTGGTCTCTTCCATAAAGGTGTGCCATGAACCGTGGTCAAGGGTGATCAATTCACCTTTGGTGTTGCGGACTTTGCCGAACTCCATATCGGTATCGTTCAAGGTGGAAAAAATCTCATCCGATGCCCCAAGCACATCGCCGAGCGTACCGATCAAACGCTCTTCGGCTTCGCTGAGGGTGTGGGGCTTTTCCCGGAGCAGTTCTTCCAGACTGCGGCGGTAAAATGCCAGCTCTTTTGAGTTCAAAAGCTCCTGCATCCGCTCATCGGCAATGGCCATTATTTCCGGGTCGAACCAGCTGTCAAGTTCCGAGAGAGCCGCCAGTTTGGCACAGAGTTTATCCACTCTGGCACGGTTTTTGCCCACGGTGGTGTTTTCATCGGCAAGCAAATGGGCATAGGTGTAGAGCTTTTCCGAGAGCCGTTCCAGGGCGTCGCCTGCTTCAATGGCGGCTTTCAGCACCGCCGGGGACTCCGACAGACGGCCCTTGAAGGCGTAAAAGTTCTTTGCGGTATCTTCCAGCGCGGCAAAATCCTTTTCCCACGCCTCAACATCGGGATAAATGGCGTTCAGATCCCAAGTCATCAAATCATTGCTGTTCATAAATGTAAATTCTCTTTGTTTTACTTGCGGTACATCTCAATGGCAGCGCGGCGGATGGCGGGTATATCCGACTCCGAACCAAGCAGTTGAGCGACCTCTTTCATCCCCTCTTCCACTTCGGCGCGGCGTTCACCGCCGGGGAGTATCGCCTCCACCGCCGGAAGTACCTCTTTTTCACAGAAGTGCCACTGCAAAAACTCCTGATACACCTCTTTGTCGGCGATTATGTTGACCATGGTGAAAAATCCCCGGTAGAGAGTGACCAGAATCTTTGCCAGCACCAGCGACATGAAGTTCAGTTTGTATCCCACCACCAGCGGCAGACCGGAAAGGGCGCACTCGACAGTGACTGTACCGCTTGCCGCCAGACCGGTTCCGGCAAGCTGCTGAAGTTTGCCGGTGGAACCGACGGATATGGAAATTTCCGGCAGTTCCGGGTGATCGGCCTGGAATTTTTCGATCTTTTCCGCACATGAGTCGGCGATCTTCTGCCGGGGAGCGGCAAGGATGAACTTCAGCGACGGATGTTTTTTATGGAGGGCAAGAACGACCTCCAGCATCGGTATCAGCAGCCGGTCGATCTCATTTTTCCGGCTGCCGGGCAGAAGCAGAAAGGTGTTGGGGTCGCGGCAAATTTCCGGGTCACGCCGGGCGGAAATAACATCCACCAGCGGATGACCGACAAACTTCGCCTGCAATCCGGTTGGTGCGTAAACCTCCTCTTCAAAGGGGAAGATCACCAGCATTTTGGTGCAGATTTTCGCCAGCACCGGCAGACGCTTTTTGCCCCACACCCACACTTGAGGACTGACATACCAGTAGACCGGGATGCCGAGTTTATACATTTTTTTGGCGAAACGGAGATTGAATCCGGGGTAATCGATCATGATCACCGCATCCGGGCGCTCTGCTTTGGCGGCTTTGAGCAGTCGGAAAAATATCCGGATGAAGGTAAAGATGTTTTTCAGCGCCTCAAAGATGCCGATAACCCCCAATTCGGTGGAATCGACCTTGACCTTCACCCCGGCTTTTATCATTTCCGCACCGCCCATGCCGGAAAATTCGATCTCTTCACCTTCTGCCGCTGCAAGCTGACGCAACTCCTGTGCCAGAGCGGCACCGTAAATGTCGCCGGAAGATTCTCCGGCAAGTATCCATAACTTTTTCATGCTTTTTTCTGCCGGTCATCCACCGGCGGGATTTGATTTTACTAACAAACGGGATTATCTTATATCCAGTGCGCTTTTTTCTATTGAAAAGGACACTGAAAATGTCTGTTACATAAAATAACGCGCCATGAGATGTTTTGCAAGGAGCTTGAGGTTGCTGATAATGGAAAATAACTATGATAAAGATTCGCAATTTCTGATCGACGGCCGATTCTGTCCCGGCTGCGGAGAACAGTTGGTGCCGGCGGATCTGGAAATGTTCCCCCGCTGTCCCTACTGCAATCGGCAGTTTCAGGAAAGCCCCCAGCTGGAGGAGTTCATTCTCCGGCCGGTGCTGAAACGGTGGATGGTTCATAATTGCCAGCAATTTATGAGGTAACGGGGGGATGGAGACACTTTTTGCTCAGGAAGAGGTCAGATGCCGGATCGGGGAACTGGGTTCCGAAATCACCGGATTTTACCGGGGAATGGATTTGACCATTGTGGTATTGATGAATGGCGGAGCCTTTTTCGGCTGTGATCTGGCACGGGCTGTCGACCTGCCGCTCTGGTTCGATTCCCTGCGGGCATCCAGTTACATTCACGACTGCCGCAGCGGCAAGGTCAATCTGACCGGCGGCTTGAAACTCCCTGTTGCCAAACGTCATATTCTGCTGGTGGATGATGTATTTGACAGCGGCGAAACTATCCGCACCTGCAAAGAGTACCTTTTGGCAGCCGGAGCATTGTCGGTAAAGAGCGCTGTGCTGGTCAATAAGGAGGTCGCCGGAAGAAAGAGCGAACCGGATTGGGCATGTTTTACCGCGCCTGACCGTTATCTGGTCGGTTTCGGTCTGGATTCGGAGGAGTTATACCGTAATATCCCCTTTGTGGGCTGCATTGATTAAAAAGGAGACATGATGAAAAATTATCACACCCATCAAATCGATTTCATGCCGATGGATTCCTGGCGCGTGATGCGGATCATGGCGGAATTTGTCGAATCTTTTGAAAAGATGCACAACAAACCCAAGATGCTGGTTTCTGTTTTCGGTTCGGCGCGGACTCCGGAAGATTCCCCGGTTTACGCTTCCGCCCGGGAGCTGGGCGGCAGACTGGTGGATGCCGGTTACGGTGTGATCACCGGCGGCGGGCCGGGAGTGATGGAAGCCGCCTCCCGCGGCGCTTACGAAAAGAAGGGCGTTTCCATCGGGCTGAATATCGAATTGCCCATGGAGCAGCACCCCAATCCCTATCAGACGGAATCCATCTCCTTCAACTACTTTTTTGTGCGGAAAGTTTCATTTCTGAAATACTCCACCGCCGTCGTCGTCTATCCCGGCGGTTTCGGTACGCTGGATGAACTTTCCGAAGTCCTGACGATGGTGCAGACCGGCAAGATCAACCTGATCCCGATAATTTTTGTCAACCGGAAGTTCTGGGGCGGTCTGATCCGCTGGTTCAAAAACACCATGCTGGCGGAAAAGGTGATCTCTCCGGAAGATCTGGAGTTGATCGAAGTGGTCGATACCGCTGAAGAAGCCGTGGAGTACCTCAAAGAGTGCCACCGTTACGGCAAGCGCGGTTCGGTGCTGGGAAGTGATGAGTAAACAACTGTAAACATAAACATAAACATAAACATAACAAGAGAAGGAAATTATCATGAGTAAACTTGGTACAGCTTTGACCGGAAGTGCGACAAAAATCCTCCTTTGCGGTTCCGGAGAACTGGGTAAGGAAGTCGCCATTGCCATGCAGCGGCTCGGCGTGGAAGTGGTCGCCGTTGACCGTTACAAAAATGCCCCTGCCATGCAGGTGGCGCACCGCTCCTACACTGTGAACATGCTTGATGGCGCGGCTCTGCGGGAGGTTATCGAAAAGGAAAAACCCGATTACATCGTGCCGGAAGTTGAAGCCATTGCCACTGATGAACTGGTCAAACTGGAAAATGAAGGTTTCACCGTCATTCCAACCGCCAAAGCGGCACAGTTGACCATGAATCGCGAAGGCATCCGCCGTCTGGCGGCGGAGGAGCTGGGGCTGCCCACATCCAAATACAAATTTGCCGCCACCAGAGAAGAGTTTGACGCGGCGGTGAAAGAGATCGGTCTGCCCTGCGTGGTCAAGCCGATCATGAGCAGTTCCGGTCACGGTCAGAGTACGGTGAAAACTGCCGATCAGATCGATGCGGCATGGGAGGAATCCCAGAAGGGCGGCCGTGCCGGAGCGGGCAAGGTCATTGTGGAAGGCTTCGTGAAATTTGACTTTGAGATCACGCTGCTCACCGTCCGCCATGCCGGAGGGACCAGCTTCCTTGAACCTGTCGGACACCATCAGGTCGATGGCGACTATCAGGAGTCCTGGCAGCCTCAGGCGATGAGCGCCGCCGCCATTGCCAAAGCCCGTGACATTGCCAAAAAGATCACCGATGCCCTCGGCGGCAGAGGTATTTTCGGCGTGGAACTTTTCGTCTGCGGCGATGAGGTTATTTTCAGCGAAGTCAGTCCCCGTCCCCACGACACCGGCATGGTCACCATGATCTCTCAGGATCTTTCAGAATTTGATCTTCATGCCCGTGCCATTCTCGGTCTGCCCATTCCGAATATCGCATTCCACGGCCCCAGCGCCAGCAAGGCGATCAAAGTTGCCGGAAACTCCGACGGGGTATCTTTCGGCAATCTGGAAAAAGTTCTGGCAGAACCGGATACCTCCATGCGTATTTTCGGTAAAGGCGAATTGCGCGGACACCGCCGCCTCGGCGTGCTGCTGGCGCGGGACAGCTCAGTGGAAAATGCGCTTGCCAAAGTTGAACGCATGGCGAAAGAGTTGACCACCGAACTTTGAAACAGTAAACAGAGGCTTCGGAAAGCTGCCTCTGATGGATAAACAGACAGATTAAGGATTATATATCATGGCTGAAGGTTGCACCGGCTCCTGCGGGAGCTGTTCATCATGTTCTTCCTGCGGTGAAGACAAAATGGCAAAAAAATGGGGTTGATTTCCCGCAAAATCTTTGTTCTTTCGGGCAAAGGCGGCGTGGGAAAGAGTTCGGTAGCCGCGACACTGGCGCTGCAGCTGGCGGCATCGGGCAGAAAAGTCGGTCTGCTGGATTGTGACTTCCACGGGCCGAGTCTGCCGACTATTCTCGGCGTGACTCACAAGAAACTGGACTACTCTGAAGAAGACGGCATCATGCCGCTGCCGATGGGTAATCTGCGCTTTCTCTCGGTTGGTTTGCTGATGGATGATCCCGATCAGGCGATCGTCTGGCGCGGTCCGGCAAAGATGGGCGTGATCAAACAGCTTCTGGAAGATACCTGCTGGGGTGAACTGGATGATCTGATTCTGGACTTCCCCCCGGGAACCGGCGACGAGATCCTTTCCGCCTGCCAGCTGATTCCGGGCGAAAAGAATGCGATCGTAGTGACCACTCCGCAGGAGGTTTCTCTGGCGGACTGCCGCAAATGTCTGGATTTCTGCGGCAAACTGGAGCTGAAAGTTGCGGGAATCGTGGAGAATATGAGCTGCTTCATCTGTCCGGATTGCGGCAAATCCCACCCCCTTTTCTCCAGTGACGGCGGTAAACAGCTGGCAACTTCTTACAACCTGCCGCTGATCGCCCAGCTGCCCTTGAATCCGGAATTTATGAGCGCTTGCGACTCCGGAACTCTGCCGGAAAAAATCGCTCAATTCCCCTCTCTGCTCAACTTCTGAAGAGCTTGAAGAAAAACTCCGGGACTGTCGAAAACAGCCCCGGAATTTTTTTATTCTCCTGCGGCTGACGGTTTTTACGGTACGAAGTTAAAAAACTCTGTTTTCTTGCTTCTTCAGCTTGTATTTTCTCCTGAGTATGTCTATATTTACTGCACGACTTGCAAAATAAACGTTTTAATGGAGAATAGAGAAGATGAAAGATTGGGAAAATCCCTCATTGGTTGCGCTCAACCGCATGGCACACCGGGCGTTTACAGTTCCTTTTGCAAACGCGGATGCCGCTTTAACGGGGGAAGAGCTTCTTTCTCCTTTTTACAAACTGCTTAATGGGGCATGGAAGTTCGCCTTTTACTCCTGCCCGGAAGCGGTGGAAGAAGATTTTTTCAGCGAAGATTTCGACTGCTGTCAATGGGATAATATCGAAGTTCCTTCCCACTGGCAGATGAAAGGTTACTCCCATCCCCACTACTCCAATATCACCTATCCTTTTCCGAAAAATCCGCCCCGGGTCCCATCGGAAAACCCCACCGGATGTTATGTGCGGGATTTTGAAGTTCCTGCGGCGTGGATGGATAAACAGCTTCTGCTGAAGTTTGACGGCGTGGATTCATTCTATTATGTCTGGGTCAATGGTCAATTTGCCGGTATGAGCAAAGGTTCCCGCAATGCGGCGGAGTTTGATATTACAGAGCTGGTTCATTCCGGAAGCAACCGGATCGCCGTGCAGGTCATGCAGTGGAGCGACGGAACTTATCTGGAAGATCAGGATATGTGGTGGTTGAGCGGAATTTTCCGCAATGTCTCCCTCTGTGCCGTGCCGAAAGTGGATATTTACGATATTTTTGCCAAAGGTACTCCCGATGCAAAAGGGAAAAGCGGTCTGCTTGAAGTGGATATGGTTCTGCGCAACTTTTCCGGCAGTGCCGCCGGAGAAATCAGCGTGGAAGCGGAACTCTTTGATCCTTTCCGCCGCAAAGTTTTTTCCGAACCGCTCCGGGGGGAACTCTCTCAAATCGCCTCCGGCAAGGCTGAAAAATTGAGCTTGAAAGGAAAAATTTCCGATCCCGCTCTCTGGAGCGCGGAAACTCCGGTGCTTTACACCCTGATCCTGGCTTTGAAGAACTCCGGCGGTTCGGTTTTGGAGTACAAGAGCCTCAAAGTCGGCTTCCGCAGTGTAAAAATCCAAAAAGGCATCTTCACCATCAACGGCAGCCGGGTTTTGCTCCGTGGGGTGAACCGTCACGAATTTGATACGGCTCTGGGCAGAGCTTTGACCGCTGATGTGGTGGAACAGGATCTTCTGATTCTGAAACAGCACAATGTCAACGCCATTCGCACCAGCCACTACCCCAATATGCCGTTTTTCTATGACCTTTGCGACAAACTCGGCTTTTATGTTCTGTGTGAAGCCGACCTTGAAACTCACGGTTTTGGTTACGAAGAGGGAAAGAATCCCTCCATGTGGCAGGAGTGGGAAAGCGCCTGCGTTGACCGGATGGAGGCGATGGTCGAAGCTCACAAAAATCACCCCTCCATCATTATCTGGTCTCTGGGCAATGAGTCCGGCTACGGCTGCAACCACAAGGCAATGGCAGAGTACACCCGCAACCGGGACAAGAGCAGACC
Organism: Victivallaceae bacterium; assembly: GCA_045605305.1. Classification (GTDB taxonomy): domain Bacteria; phylum Verrucomicrobiota; class Lentisphaeria; order Victivallales; family Victivallaceae; genus UBA1784. The sequence goes on along the minus strand of JAZUPS010000350.1, from coordinate 3,426 downwards.
CATTCACTACGAACAGGATCAAAACGGGGAAATTTCCGACATGATCTCCCGGATGTATACGTCGGAAACGGCATCCTTGAATTTGGCAAAAGAGTATGAAGGTGTCAAACCCTTCGTTCTGTGCGAATATGCTCATGCCATGGGCAATGGCCCGGGGGGATTGGAAGATTACATGCAAAGTTTCCTTGCTCATCCGGGCATGATGGGCGGATTTGTCTGGGAGTTCTGCGATCACGGCATCCGAACCGTCAGTGAAGAGGATAAGTACGGCAACTGTCATGAGTATTACGCTTACGGCGGCGATTTCGGCGACACGCCCAATGACAGCAATTTCGTGGCAGACGGATTGGTTTTCCCGGATAAAACTCCTTCGCCGGGAATGATCGAATTGAAAAAGGTCTACGCTCCGGTGCGCTGTGAGGCTGTCGATCTTGAAAAAGGCGTTATCCGGGTAAACAACATGTACGCCTTTTCCACTCTGGAACATCTGCAAATCAGTTGGAGTTTGAGCGAAAACGGCACGGTTTTGCAATCCGGCATCCTGCCGTCTTTGACCACTGCTCCCGGCAAAAGCGGAGAATTGACCATCCCCTTCACCCTGCCGGAACCTCAAGCCGGGGCGGAATATTTTCTGAATGTGACATTTCTGCTCGCCAGCGACCTTCCGTGGGCGAAAGCCGGTTTTGAAGTGGCATGGGGACAATTCCAGCTGGAGGTGAAAACTCCTGCCGTTGCGGTCAATGCCGTCGGAGCATCTCTGCCGGAGGTGGAATTTACTGAAACTGCCCACGCCATTTATGTTTCAGCCAATGATTCAGTGGTGGAGTTCGATCGGTATCAGGGCGTGATCACCAACTGGGAAGTCGGCGGCGTACCGATGATGGAGCGCGGTCCCCGCTTCAACCTCTTCCGGGCATATACGGATAATGACCGTTTGTATGGTTACGGAATAAGGGTGTGGGATAAAGCCAACTACATTGATATGCGCCACCACCTGACCGAGGTGGCAGCCGATCCGGGAAAAGGTACGATCCTGGTGCGTTCAAGAGTTGCTGCTCCCGGTTCCGGTCGGGATGGGATCATTTGCGAATATCTCTACACCTTCCACAAAGACGGCTCATTCACGCTGGAACTCCATGGCAGTGTGGAAGGAGAGTTGTCTTACTTCCCCCGTTTGGGATTCCAGATGTTCATCCCGGAAGAGATGGATCGTATCCAGTGGTTCGGACTGGGACCGGGAGAATCCTATTGCGATACCATGACCGCTCAAAAGGTGGGACTTTTCAAAGCCGGTGTCGATCAGCTTTACACACCTTATGTCATGCCTCAGGAAGACGGCAACCGCAGTGAGGTGCGCCGGGCGGCATTCTATGACTTGCACATGGGCGGATTTGCCGTCTGCAAAACAACTGATAACTTCAACTTCAGCATCCACCGATTCACTCCGGAAGCCGCTCACAAAGCAGCTCATCCCCATGAGATCGAATTTTCCGATTCCCTCTGTCTGAATCTGGATTGGAAGGTGCAGGGTATCGGTTCATCCTCCTGCGGACCGCTGGTGGCAGACCGTTACACGCTGCAGGAAAAGGATTTCCGTTTCGGAATGCGCTTTTATCCCCTGCACAACGGCGAACTGAATGACACTGCCTTCTTCGCCCTGCCGTGAAAACGGCGGGGGGGGGCGGTCAAGTGAGAGTGGTTTCAATATTTGGTTGAAACCGTCTCAGTTGATAATATATTTTCTGGTGCGCCAGCGCCCGGTGAGGAAGTAGATGCCGCCCATGACAAAGGGGGTGAATCCGGCAATGGCGTGACCGTACCAGAAGCCGAACATTCCGAAGTTCAGCCACAATCCCAGCAGCATGGATAAGCCGATGCGGATGATCACTCCGTCAAGGATACCCACGGCGAAATTCAGCTTGAAGTTGCCCACACCGTTGATCAATGCGCCCAGCGGCGGCCGCAGGGCGCTTCCCGCCAGAAGCAGCAGAGCCGTCGGGATATAACGGATGGAGAGGTCGAGAACTGCCGGGTCATCGGTGAAAATTCCGAAGATCATCCGGGGTGCCGCCAGCAGAATTACGGTCATGATCACTGAAATGACCGTATTTATCACCAGTGAAACGCCGACGATCCGGGGGACACGGTGGTAAATTTCCGCTCCGATAGCCTGACCGATCATGGGTGATGCCGCCGCGGCAAAGGAGAAGTTGATGATGTTGACGATCATGCCGAGTTTGTTGCCGATGCCGTTCATTGCCGCCGCCACTTCACCGTAACTGTTGATGTAACGGTTGACGAAGAGCATGGAAAAGCTGATTGCGGCGCTCTGAAGCAGCATGGGAAATCCCAGTTTGAGCAGAGGAGAGAGAATTTCCGGAGAAATCTTGAAACTTGCAGGGCGGAAGTCAAAGCCGAACTCCTCTTTGTGACGGTAAAGAAAGATTATCGACAGGATGAAACTTATCCCCTGACTCAGCACCGTTGCCAGCGCCACACCGAATACCGCCCACTTGAAAAGCAGTACAAAAATCAGGTCAAGCACGATATTCAGTCCCGCCGCCACCGCCACGAAGATCAGCGGGTGACGGGAGTCGCCCATGCCCCGCAGAACCGCTGAAACGATGTTGTAACCGTAGATGAACAACATTCCGCTCATGCAGACAACCACATAACTGAGGGCGTAATCCATGGTCTGACCTTCCGGAGCATTGACCCAGCGCAGAACCTGATGGCGGAAAATGCAGGTCAATACCCCCAGAATCACCGAAAGAGAGAGCAGAAAAGTAAAAAGCGTACCGATCACCTTGCCCGCCCGGTCACGCATCCCGGCACCGAGATATTGGGAGATGATCACCTGACCGGCATTGGCAAAGCCCATGGCGGCAAAGGCGAGAAAGTGCAGTACGTCGCCGCCGACGGAGACCGCCGCCAGCCCGGCAGTGCCGACGAAACGGCCGACAATGATCATATCTGCCGTATTGTAGAGCATTTGTATCAACCCGGCAAAAAGCATCGGCAGGGCGAAAAGGATCATGGTCTTGGTCACACTGCCTTGATTCAGATCTTTGACAATTTTATTGGACATGGGAACTCCTCCGGTTAAAAATACATTCTCATAAAATAGAACAGAAACCGGAAAAAATCAATAGGTTTTAATACTCTTTTTCATTCAGGGAATGCAAATGGTGGCGTCTGGCGCGGCAGAATTGGCACATGAAGCCTTCCAGTCCCCAGATAAGAGCCGGTCTGCCATTCTGGCAAAGAGTGACTTTCTCCCCCACTTCCAGCTGGAGCTTGCGCGGATCATTATCTGCCATCACCAATCCGGGGCCGCGGAGAATTTCCACAGTGACTTCACTGGTTTCCGGCAGAACCAGATGGTTCACCGCTTCGGTGGAGTTGCTGAAAGCCAATCCCACCCCC
>JAZUPS010000349.1:0-24175 GCA_045605305.1 Victivallaceae bacterium | reverse complement strand
TTCCTAAGACCGCTTGGCCTCCGACTTGGTACTCTGATAAATATTTTGCCCCCAACAAAGAAGTTCACAACTGAAATACAGATAAGATTAAGATTGCCGCAGTACTTGAGTGCAACAGTGCTGCGGCAATTCAGTAAATTTCGATCTGCTCATTCAGCCGGGGTATTGTGATCCGGAGTATCAACTGCCCCGGCATCGTGTCTCTGCTCTGAAATATCCGGAAAAATCAGTGTCTAAGCCGGTGTTCAAAGCAGCCTCTCTTGCAGTAAGTTGCCGGAAACGCTCCGCTTTAAGGTCGCAACGATGAATTTCAAGATTTTTTGAAAACTTTTGAACTCGTCTCAAAATACAGAACAACAGCAACAAATGAACGAAAAAACAGAAAATCAAACAAAGCACTATTATGTATCGGGTCTGGATTATACCCTGCCCAAAATGCTGACAGCGATGGCATTGATCCTGATCGGTTACTTTGCCTATATATTCAGTGTTGGAGCGGTGCCATTGATCGTACCGATAAAACTCAAGGAACTGGGAGTCAGCTCCACCTTGATGATCTTTATCATGACCACCTTGGGACAGATTTTGAATATGACGGTCTGCCCGTGGGTCAGTTTCAAAAGCGACCGTTACCGCAGCAAACGCTGGGGACGGCGGGTTCCTTTTATTCTCTTTACCCTGCCGATGCTCTGTCTGAGCTGGATAATCATCGGCTGTTATCAGGAAGAGACCAATTTACTGCGGAACGTATTGAACTTTTTATCACCGACGACGCTGGCGGTGGTCATTCTGGCATTCGGAGTGGTAATGTTCAAGTTTTTTTTCATGTTTGTCGGTTCCGTCATATATTACATTTACTATGATGTGATCCCGCCGCAGTTTCTGACCCGGTTCAATGGAGCATTGCAGATAACCGCTTCGTTGGCTACGGCGATATTCAATTTATTTGTCTTCAAACATACTGAAGGTTATTTCAGGGAGATTTTTATCGGCATAACGGTATTGTATGCAGTTTTAATGAGCATAATGTGTTTCTTCCTGAAAGAGCCGCGCTTTCCTGAACCGGAAAAAGAAGAAAAGAAAGGCAGACGGGGAATTGGTGAATTGATATTGTTTTTCAAAGAGAGTTTCTGTCACCGGATATATATTTACGGCTGTTTGCAAAGCACCTTCAGCAGTGCGGCTCTGGCGACCAGCATCTTTTTGGTATTTTTCATGCAGTCAATGGGGCTGAGTCTGGCTGATATCGGAAAACTCAACGGCATGTCAGGAATATCATCAACAGTATTCACCATCATAATTGCAATAGCATGTACAGTTTTCGTGGATCGTTGGCATCCGGTACGGATAATGGTTTTTTTGATCCCGTTTACCATACTTACCCAATTTTATGAATCCCGATGGTTCTTTTTTGATGTATCAGGCAGCGTCTTTTTCTGGGCATCGTTTCTGGGAGGGATCGCCTCATTTCTGCATGCGATAACCGGAGTGGCATCAATGCCGTTTTTGATGCGTACACTGCCGAAATCCCGTTTCGGATCATTTTGCTCTGCCCGTTCACTGGTTATCTCCATTATCGGTCTGGGATTGACGCTGCTGCTTGGAGTCTATATCGATTTTCTGAAAATAGATTTGGCACTGGGAGAAAAAGCCTATCGCGGGATTTATTTCTGGCAACTCTTTTTTCATTTGCTGGGAGTGATATTTTATCTGCTCTTTTACCGGGAATATCAGAAACTTGGCGGTTACTCCGCATATCAGGCTCCTGCCCCGTGGGAGAAAGAAGGTTTTGAAAAGATGGATGTTTCCGAAACAGTGCCGCCGAAAGTCCGGCATTTGCAGAAAGTCATGTGCGGTTTTGATGCACTGTTCATTTTGTCGGTGCTGTCTTCGGCTGGATTCGGGATGTACACTTACAATATCGGCGCAACTGCAGAGGCACAGAGATTTTTGTATATCGCTCTGCCGATAAGTATCCTTGCCGCGCTGTTGTACGGCACAGTCAGATTTCAAATCCGGCAGCGCTGCAAATCGATCCTTTCCGGGAAACCGGCATCTATTCCGCATCACGGAATCTTATTGCTGGCACTGCTGATGCGTCTGGGATACTTTGCCGCATTTCAAGTGGAATCGTTCCTTGCGATCTCAACCGGCGGCAACGGCGCAGCAGGCGGTTTGCGTGCTTATGAAAATGCCATAGATATTGTGCTGGCGGCAATGCTGTATCTGTGTATGAAGTTTGAAACAAAAGTATCAGAGGAATAAGAAATCGTATTGAGGTAATTGCAAAAGTCAATCAAAAAAAGATCAACTTAAAAAACAGCCTCTATGAAAAAATAATCTGATAATACCATTTTTATACCATTTCATCATGTTTTATAAAAAAAACTGATGCTATATTAATAACAGTTCCGGAACAAAAAGTTTTATCAACCAGGAAAGGAAAAATTATGTTACGAAAACTATTTTGTACCATTGGAGCAGTCTGCATGTTCACCTTTATTCATGCAGCTGAATTCCGTTTTACGCCGAAACCGGAAACCTTAAAAAAGGCACTTGAGGCGTATCATCTGGCATTGAAAAATGACGGCAACGGTAAAAAATGCCTCTTTATCGGAACCACCGGCAAAGGCGGCAAATATCATACGGTTCTGAACCCGGCAGAGTTTGCAGGGAAAGAAATCACCGCAAAATGCCGTTTCAAAATATCCGGCGTAAGTTATCGTGCCGACCGGGCAAACACCCACGGGTTTGTCATGCTGGTGACCTCGGTCAGCAAAAGCAAAGGCCCCGTCTGGAACTCCATCAAACCGGTTACCGGAACTACCGGCTGGCAAACTGCGGAATTGAAACTTTCCATGCCGGAAGATCTCAAATCACTCAGTTTTTCTGTATCGATCCCCGATGGTACTGCTCTGGTAAGTGATCTTACTCTTGCTTCAGTGGAGGTTTCCGCCGCAGAAAAAGATGCCCCAAAAATGATTCAAACCCTCTCACCGCTTGCCAAAATCCCGCAGATAGATGGGAAATTTTCTATTCAGGAGTGGGAAAACTGCAGTATCGACAACAATCTTATTGCCAATTTCAACAATAAAAGAAGCCAGCGCAGAAATCCGGTTTTCTACGGTTATGACAGCAAAAACTTCTATTTCTGTTCCTTGAGCGATGCCCCTGCTGACCCGCAGAAGCTGGATAAAAATGATTCAATTACCCTCACTTTGAAAAATCCCGCCGGCAAATCCTATTCCTGCAGATTTTTTGCCGATGGCAGAAACACTCTGCCGAAAAATGCCGTTGTCAAAACCTCTACGATTCATTTCAAACGTTCATCTCTTGACCCTAACGGGGTGGTTCGTGACGGGAAAAAATGGCTGATAGAGTGTGCTGTTCCCTGGAGTGCATTCGGTCAGAATGGAGCTCCGGATAAAAGTACCTGGTCGATGCAGGTTTTCCGCAAATGGTTCAATCCTGCAGAATCTTCATACCTTGCCTATCCGCAGGATAGCATAAAGTTGATTTTCGATGCATCGCACTTGGCAGTTTCAGGTTGTTTTGACGGTCACGGCGAAGGCGTCACGGTCAATATCGTGGTGCATAACAACTCTGCCGCCGCGAAAAAAGTAAATGTGGATGCGCTGATCACCTCCATTGAAGTACCGCACCGTATCAACCAACAGATCACGATCCCTGGCAATGGAAAAAATGCCTTGAGACAATATATCATGGTTGGCGCTGCCATTGACCGCAACATGGATTTAAAAGTGACCGATACCGCCAGCGGCAAAATTCTCTATCACCGCAATATCAACTGGAATGTATCAAACGGCAGAATGTTTGTCAACCCCGATCCGCCGACGACGATGAATTTCGGTTACTCTCCCACGCAGAAGCGGATCATTGCCCGGGTGCTGGGTAAAGATTCCAAATTAGCCGATGTAAAAAAGGTCCAGTTCCGCCTTATCGGCGAAGACGGAGCAACGTTGAATGATGTCACCGGTATCCGCAAATCCGGCGGTTATTACTATGCCGATTGGCAGTGCGGGGAGTTGACCCCCGGAAAATATACCGTTTCCGCAGTGATCATCCGCAATAACGGCAAAGAGGAAACTTTGAGCAAAAGTTTCACCAAACATAAGTTTGAGTGGGAAAATACCAACGTCGGCGAAGAGCGTTTCGTACCAGCACCATTCAAGCCCCTTACCCGCAAAAACAATGAAGTGCATGCCCTGCAGACCGGATACCGTATCAACGGAGTATTCTTTGATGCCGTATTCGCGCTGGGAGAAAATATTCTGGCTGCCCCGGTAACACTGAATTTCAACGGTAAAAAATTCACCACCGTGAGCGATAAGTTTGTGGAAACCTCTCCCGATCTGGTCGTCCGCGAATCGATCCACTCGGCTCCGGGATTGAAACTCAAGCTCCGTCAGGAAATTGAATTTGACGGCATGTGCAAAAATATCATGCGTTTTGAACCGGAATCCGGCACTGTACTTTCTTCACTTTACATCGATATCCCGCTGAAAGCTGAAGTTGCCAAATATTTCCACCATACCGGGTTCGGTATCCGCAGCAACGTTTCAGAAAAAATCAAGGATCAGGATGGCAAAGTCTGGACTATGCCCTGGGATCCGCCCAAATATCCCGGATATATCTGGTTCGGCGAACTTTACAAAGGATTCTGCTTTTTCAACGACATCAACCCGATCACTTATGATGCCGGTAACAATTTCAATACCCATGAATTGATCCGCAGTAAATCCGGCAACAGTGTCACGCTGCGCATCCACCTTGCGCCGGAAGGCATCAAGCAGAAAATGAAAGCCTTTGAGTATGTTTGCGGAGTTGAACCGACTCCGGTCAAACCCCGTCCCAAAGGTTTCCGGCAGTATTACGGCGGTACGTTGACCAAAGTTCAGCCCAATGCTTACGGCCGTCAATGTATTGGCGGCGGAAAATATTTCTTTGCCGACTACTCATTGTCTGCCAGTCCATACACCCCATACAACAATGATTATTCCTGGCTGGATTTTATCTTCAGCAAAAACTTCAATAACGCCACCCGTCAGCAGATCATTGACCGTATTGCAGACCTTTTGAAGCGAAATGACATGACCGATCAGAAATGGCAGAAACTCTTCCCCAATAGTGACTCTGATGCCACCACCCTTTCCGCCAGACTGCGGCAGTTTGCCATTTTCTCCCAGAATAAATACAACATTCTTTATCTGAATCCCCGTGCCGGATTCCGTTCATGGAAAGAGAGCGATACCTATTCTGATGAATGGATGGGATTTGGGTTCCGTTATATTGATGACAATCTCTATAACCGCTGCCCGACTGATTCATATACGGATATGCTGCTGTATCATACCCAGAAGTTCCTGAAACGTTATCCGCAGTGTCCCGGATTGTATTACGACAATCTCTATCCTGCCAAAGGTCACAATCCTTTCATGGGAGCCAGAGAAATTTCCAACTGCCGTTACACCTATGCCGGAGACATCTTCTATTTGCGGGAACTTGTCAAACGCACTCTCAAGCTGGTTGCAAAAGAAAAACGTTATCTGCCCTCAGACCCCGGTGTTCCCTTTTTGATGACTCACATGACTGATGCCAATATCGTACCGGTAATCGGCTTGAGTACCCTCAATCTCGGTTGGGAAATGCAGTTCAGCAGACGGGATTATCAGGATCGTTTCAGCGAAGCATTCCACATTGTGCAGTCTCTTGGAACTCAGACCGGTACGATCCCGGAAAACATCTCCCTGACCAGCGGCAGTCCCAAAGAGCGTGAACATCAGCAGCGCACTATGTTTGCAACATGCTTTGCCTTTGACATGCTCAATCTGGGCGATCCCGGCAGTGTTGAAGAAAATATTCCGCTTTACTTCAAAACCTTGTCTATGGTGCGCGGATTCGGTTACGGAACCGATGATGTCGAACACTTCCCCGGATATGAAATGGCGAAAAATCCGGTAAAATGCACTCCCGCTTCCGTAAGGATCACCACCTGTAAACACAAGGACGGCCGCATCATGCTTCTTGTGGGCAACCTCGGCGGTGCCGCCAGAGTAAAACTGGATTTGAGCGCAATGCCGATCCGGGAATTGAAAAATGCCGAAACCGGCGCTGCGATCATCAATGGAGAGTTTGATCTTGCCAAACATGATTTCGCGATCCTGACCGGTTCGTGGAAGTAAATTGACTTCCGCAATAACGCTGCAATTAAAATGATTGCAGCGTTATTGTCGTTTTGATAAAAACATCATTATATTCCAATATTGCAAAGGAACGATTATAAATGATCTCATTCGGAACAGCAGTGCAAGAGTTCTATCTTCGGGAAGTACGCAAAAATCATCTGGAACGTAAAGAACGTTTTGCCGCCATAAAGACCCGGGAAGATGCCCTGCGGTATATCGCAAATATCCGTACCAAAGTACGCTCAATATTTGATTTGCCGACAGAAAAATCTCCCCTGAATGTCAGAGTGGTAAAAGAACTTTCCTTCCCCGGCTGCAAGATGAAAAATATTCTTTTCAACAGTCGGGAAAATTATACCGTTTCTGCCAACTTGATCCATCCGGAGGAAAAAGCGGAAAAATATCCGGCTATCCTTTTTGTCTGCGGTCATAACGAATACGGCAGATTGTGCGACATATACCAGACTGCCGCCCGTCAGCTGGCAGCACGCGGTTTCGTGGTGCTTCTGATCGATCCGGTAAGTCAGGGGGAGCGTCACCAATATCCGGGCAGACGGTTGATGGGAGCTTGCAACGAGCATAATATTCTTGGTAAACAGCTGCTTCTGACTGGGGATTGGTTCGGCAACTGGCGCGTCTATGACGGTATCAGAGGTGTCGATCTCCTGTTGAGCTTGCCGGAGGTCGATCCGGAACGTATCGGCATCATGGGAACTTCCGGCGGAGGAACCATGACCACCTTGATGTCTGCCGTTGATGACCGTCTGACATTTGCGGTCCCGAGTTGTTACATTACGACCTGGTATCATAATGTCAGAAATGAACTTCCGGCTGATACTGAGCAAATGCCGCCCCGGGCGATCGCCAAGGGACTGGAAATGGTCGATTTGCTGATTGCCGGAGCGCCCCGCCCATATTTGATACTTGCGGAAAAAAATGATTATTTCGATCCCCGCGGTGCCAAAGAAGCCTATGATGAACTGAAAAAGTTATATTCTTTACTTGGCAAAGCAGAAGTTGTTGAGTTTTTTATCAATTCCGGCAGTCACTCGCTCAGCCGGGAACTGCGGGAAAAAGCCTATGATTTCTGCTGCCGTCGTGCCGGTATCAAAAATCCACTGCCGACAGAGACTTATCCCGGAGAGATCAACATGCAGGAACTTTACGCCTCTCCGGATGGCTGGGTCATGAATCTGCCGGGAGAAAAAGCTCTGCATGATTTTATCATCGAAAGAGCTGCCAAACAAAAAGCCGCAAGGAAAAAGTATTCAAAAGAAGAGATCAGAACTGTTTTGAAAAACAAACTTGGTATCGGCGACGTCACGGTTCCGGATTACCGTATACTGCGGGTACAGCTGCTTGATGAGGCGACTTTGAACTGGAACTCCCGTTTCGCATTGGAAACGGAAAAAGATATGGTCATGTGCGTACTGCACCGGCGCAGCAAAGAGATGATTTACCACATCGAAGATGCCCGGTCGGTCAACCTTTATATTCCGCATATTGACACCCGCAAAGAACTGGGAATGAGAAGAGATAGTGAGGACAGCTTTTTGTATGGACTGGATTATCGCGGTGTCGGGGAGTGTACTCCGACAAGCTGCAGTCCATGGTGCAGCTTCTTCGATCAGTATGAATATGACTTCCACTTTGCCGGCTTGGGAGAAATGACCGGTTTGAGTTATCTCGGCGGCAGAGTAAAGGATATTCTTTCGGCAGTGGAACTGCTTGCATTGAATTGTCCGGATATCCACTTGGAAGCCCGTGGACAGGGAACGATCCCCGCATTGATCGCCGCTGTCTTATCAGATAAGATAAAAACGATCAATCTGATCGATCCTCCTGAATCATGGGAATCAATGGCAGTCACCACCGTTCCGGATGCGGAAAAATCTGCCCGTGCATGTATGATCGAAGGAATTTTGAAGGAATTTGATCTTGAAGACCTTAAAAAATTGGTCGTCATCAGAAATTGACAAACGGTTCTGAACTTTGTCTATGATCGACAAAAAAGATTATCAATGAGGTATGTCGTATGTTTTCAAGGAATTATGATCTTTCCGGCGTTTGGGATTTTACTTTTCAGCAAGCGCCGTTTGCAGAGTTTTGTGTAACAGAACTTTCCTTTGATTCTTCAGCCGCGGTACCAGGGTGCTTTGATTTGCTTCCGGGAAAATTTCTGAAACGGGGGACGGGAGTCTATCGCCGGAGTGTTGATAATACAGGCGGAATGATCGCTTTGACTCTGGAAGGTTTGGGACTGCGCGGAAAAGTTTATTGGGATAGAGAGCTGATTGCGGAGATCGATTGTGCCTTTTCACAGCGTGTTTTGCGTTTTGATGCGGGAGAAAACGGAAAGCATGAGTTGATCATTGCAGTGAATAATGAATTTGATGATTCGCCATCATCAATGTTTTTCCGCAATTATGATTTCTATGCTCACGGAGGAATTTACCGCAAGGTATATATTGATAAGATCGACGGATTTGACCTTGAATATCTCAAAATCCTGCCCATTGATCCGCGTGCCGGTGTGGTGAGCGTGGAGTTGAAATTGTGGGGTGATACAGAAAATTGTCAGGAAGCATCGGCAACATTCGATGATAATGATCAGGAAGTAAAATGTCTGTTGCACAACGGTGCAATGAAAGAGGTTATGCAGGTTCCTGCCCCGCGGCTCTGGTCACCGGAATCCCCGAATTTGCACAAAATAAAAATCAAAGTCAGGGAAAAAGTTTTTACTGCTGAATTCGGATTACGTTCCATTGAAGTGAAAAATGGAGAACTTTTCCTGAATGGGAATAAACTCTTTCTGGCAGGAGTAAACCGGCATGATGCGCATCCTGATTTCGGATATGCGATACCTCAAAGTATTCAGGTTCAGGATGTTCTCATGCTCAAAGCGGCAGGCTTCAACTGTATCCGCGGCTGTCATTATCCCCAAAGCAATGATTTTTTGAGTTTGTGTGACCGGGTCGGAATGTTGGTTTGGGAAGAATCTCTGGCATGGGGCAACGTTGAAAGCAGCATGACAGATGAACTCTTTCAGAAACGCCAGCTGCAGGAAACCCGTGCGATGGCATTGAAAAGCATCAATCACCCCTGTGTTATAATGTGGGGGTTTCTCAATGAATGCAGCAGTAATCTTCCTTCTGCCAGAGAGCTGATACGGAGTTTATCGGAAATGCTGCACCATACCGATCCAACCCGTCCGGTAACGTATGCTTCGCATCAGCTTACCGCCGATTGCTGTCTGGATTTGATCGATGTTATTTCCTTCAACACCTATCCCGGCTGGTACCGGGAGGGAGTCGATCAATTTTTCGATCCGGCAACAGCGAAAAGTCATCTGGAGGAATTGGAAAAATTTGCTTCAGATGAAAAATATAAAGACAAAGCATTGCTGATCAGTGAAATCGGAGCAGAAGCCATGCCGGGATTACGTGGAGGGCAGCGCTGGAGCGAAGATTATCAGGCGGATCTGCTGGTTTATGTGATGCAGTATGTAAAAAATTCTCCGCGCTGGAGCGGAGCATTGCTGTGGCAATATTGTGACAGCCGGACATATATATCCAATGCTTCGCAGTTCCGTCCGGCAGGATTCAATTTCAAAGGTATCGTTGACAGTCACCGGCAAGCCAAAGAAGCATGGCGCCGCCTGACAACTCTGCTTGGCGGGGAAGAAAACCGCAAATAAACAGAAGCCGACTGTATACAAACAGTTCCTGCTCTGAAAACTTTGTATTCCATATATCCACCGGGTGCAAATAAAAAAACATTCCCGGTGATGCATAAAACGTATCACCGGGAATGGGGTCAGCTCACGACTATGACGAAAATCCGGAATATAACTTATTTGAAGTAAAATTCAAAAAATTCTGCCATCGGGCCGGGATATTCCGCGCACTGCATATCACAGCAGCCGTGCTGATCGCCACCGAGCCAGAAGACAATGGTTTTGCCCTTATCTTCAATAATTTCCACATCGCTGGCATTGAGTTCCATGCCCCCCGGACGTTTTTCCGGATTGATCTCATGGGTACGATCTGAATAAATCACCGGCTTGGGAGAGAGCTGCCAGGTTTTCAAATCTCTGGATCGGGAAATACTCATAAAATAACTCCCGTCAGGCTGCTCTTCCAGGTTGAATAAATAATAGAATTCGCCGCTTTTATACAACGACCCGCCGCCGACATATTTATCCAGACCGTAAAAAGCTCCGTCGATGGTTTTGAAGTTTTTCAAATCGGAACTTTCCCAGAATTTAAAAATATACTTGTAGAGTTTTTCCGGAGTATCTGTTTCATATACCCCGACAAATTTTTCTCCGTCCCAGGTAAAGGAGGTGTTGAAAACCCGGCATCCGGGAGCAGCTTCATAAACTTCCAGCGGTTCACTCCAGTTGATCAGATCCTCTGTTTCAAAGCGGACAATGCGGTGCAATGTCTTGTCGCTCTCTTCCTCAACCACCGAACCGAAAGCATAAACGCGATTCGGCATGGCGTAAGCGCTGGCGAAATAAACTCCGCAAACCCGTGAAATCACCTTGTCATCACTGAGACGGCGGATAAGGAAACCATCTTTTTGGGTATGCGGCGGATACTCATCAAAGGTGTAATCTGCCACATCATAATCGCAGAAGTTTTCCAAAAGATACAATTCACCTTTGAAGTGAAACGGTGTCATTTCAAAACGATGAGTTCCAATAATGCGATGATTTTGTAACGGTTCAGGTAAAGTACGCATGATAAAATCCTTTTTTATTTGTTTTGCGATGCTTCAAATCCACCGGCGAGATAGTGCTGATAACAACGATTCAATCCGTGCGCCTGCAAATAGCAGGAGTTGGGACTCATGAAGTGGGAAAACTCAAACATCGTCGCTCCGGCAACTCCGGCACGTTCCGCCAAACGAAGTTTCAAGAGCATCTTATCCCACTTGATCGGCAGAAATCTTATCGGCATATCCCGGTCAAATGCTTCCACATTGGTATTGATCGTGATCCCGTGCTTTTTACCGGCACAGCAGGCGACACTCAGGAAATCTTCCAATTCACTGTAGTCGCAACCGCCATCCTGAAAGGAGATCGCATCCACACTGCCGGTGATTCCCGCCATGATTTCATTCCACTCCCGTTCAAAATCCGGCAGAGTCACGCTTTTACCCGCATTGATTCCGGTACGGAACGGGTCGTACAACTGGATACCCTCGATATAAGGGGATATGGCAGTCGGCAGACCGCCGGAAATCTCTTTGCAGAATTTGCCGAGTTCATGGAATACCTCGATGATATTCCACTGGAGCCGTCCCACTTCCTGAGTGAGATACCACCCGGCAAAGGCGGGATGGGAACCGTAACGCTCCCATGCCTCTTCGCAGACCGCTTTATTCAAGTCGATCTCCCGGCGGTAATTGCCGCGGACATGGAAACCGCCGTTGTAGTTGCCGAAGTAGAACTTCATACCGTGCTTTTCCGCAAGATCGAGGAAAAGTTTGGTCAAATCCGTTGCCGGAGTATAGGCATTGACCTCTTTTTCAAGGACTTTTGAAGGATGAGTTATCCATCTGCCGTTTCCACAGCGGATCATGGTCACGGAGTCGATACCGACAGCTTTCATCGCGGCGAAATCTCTATCCCAGTCATCGGCAAGCCAATTCTGGTGAGGAATATCACCGGTTATCTCATCAATAAATGTAGCAGTGATTTTTAACATTTTTATCCTTTTATAATTTAGCAAACACTTAATTACACTACCGATTCATTCAGAAAACAATTCTTTTATGCACCTGCACCTTTCTCCATCAAAACAGCCCACCTGTTTACATGGTGTTTTTCAGACTTCAAATTAAATATAGACCATATAACCATAAAAAACAACCGCTTGAAAAATTATTTTTATACTTTAACAGATGGGCTGTTTTACAACACAGTGTCTGTCATAAGAGATAATTGCAAAAGTCTGTCAAAAAGAGATTGAAAAGAAACCGTTGATGAGATCAATGGGGTAATTTTCGGGTGCTGCACGCAACGGCAACACCCGAAAACGCCCCCGCTTTCAGATCGCAACGGGAATTTTCAAGAGTTTTTGAAACTTCTGAAATTGCCTCATAATACAATATAGCCAAAAAAGCGATATTCGCGTATGACAAAACAGGAAAAGAATTGTATTATCTGCCAAAACAGCACTTTTTCATGCAAACTCCAATGGGATTTTCTTTGCCGGGCAATTCCACGCAGAAATTTCCAAATCTCCGGGAACCTCATCCAAGCAGGTGATATTGGCGGTAACGATCCGCTTTTCTCCGGGAGCAAGAGTTATGTAATTATCCTGCCAGTAAACCCGTTTCAGATCACATTCAGGCAAATCAAGGCGCAAATACAATGCGGCAAGATTGCGATTATGCAAAGTTACACGCAGAATATTTTCCCTGCCGGACTCATCCTTTTCAATTACCGCTGATGCCGAAATTTCCGCTTCAGGAACAGTGAAGACTTTTTTGAAGTCCGGTACTCCATAAAGCTGGGTATCGGCAAAAATCTCCTCTTTCCCGCGATAAAGACGCATCTCGGCAAGAATCACTCCCCCCACAGGAGATGCAGGCAATTCAACGGATGATATATCATCCACTTTGACTGCACCGGAAATAGCAGAGCAATGCTCTCTTTTTTCCGCCAGAACCGCTCCATCTGCCGTAAGCAGCCGGAAGGCATACTCCAAATCACTCTCCTCCCGGTCAGAGATCAGGAACAACTCCGCCGCAAAACGGCCATCCCGGCAGAACCATGAATTTTCCTTGAGAGCAAGTGTCGTACTCTGCTGACAGCGTTTGAGATGATAATAGGCTGTTTTCGGCAGAGTATAGTAATCGACAATACTCAAACTCAAGGTCGGCCACGGCTCATTATACTGCCAGAAAAAACATCCGCTGGTGTGGGGAAATTGACGGCGGCAATGGTTGAGCCAATAGCAATTTATATTGCTCTGGGTCGCCATCACAGCCTGACAGAGTTCAGCGCTGCTGCGGCAGGAAAATGATTCTGTCTGCATCTGCCATCCTTGCGCTCCGCGGGGAATGGCGAAATGATACTTCCAATTCTGACTCAATGGTCTTTCCCAATCAGCTTGCGGAATGAATTTTTTCACACTGTCAAATTCCGTGAACCCCGGACAGCCCACTTCACTGACCAGCAGACGATTGTCTTTGTTGATCAGCTCGTGTTCAATAAAGTGCCAGGGACCGTGATCTCTTTCTCCCGGGCGGGAACGATCCGGACTGGTGATATGATAGGGCAGATCGGGGGTCAATTCCGCAGATTTCCGCTTATAGAGCATAAGCAGCGGACTGTTGGGTATCTCCCCGTAATAGAGCAATTCGTTACCGCCGCAAATCAGACTCAATGAGACATGATTGCGGATTTTCCGGAGAACAGCCTCAGCTTCGCGCTCCTTGAATGCCAGATACTCCGGATCTTTGCGGTAAGAGCTGCACGCATGCATAAACTCCTGCCAAACCATGATCCCGTAACGGTCACAAGCGGCGTAGAATTCCTCTTTTTCAATGATTCCGCCCCCCCAGATACGGAATAAATTTGTGTGGCTTTCCGCCGCTAACCGAACCAGACGCTCATATTTATCCCCATCACACCGGCAGTACATCATATCTGAAGGAACCCAGTTTACCCCCCGGGCAAAAATCTTTTTGCCGTTGACGCAAAAGGTCAAATCATACGCCCCATCCGGAGAATTTACGTTGCGCACCATCTCCAGTTTGCGGAATCCGACCTGTTTGCAGATCACTTCTCCGGCAAGAGAGAGCTTCAGTGAATAGAGATTTTGTTCACCGTAACCATTTGGGTACCACAATGCCGCATCAGGACATTGGAAATTCACTTTCCGGGTGCAGCGTCCGTAATCCAAAGTCAATTTTTCTTCAAACTCAAATTTTCTGCCCTTGAAACCGACTGGTTCCAAAGATATTTCCAGAGTTTGAGATGTATTGCAAACCGCCTGAATATCCAGCGCCAGATCCACATTTCCGGAATCATCACCGCGGAAAAAACAATCCGCTATCCGGGCAGTATCGAAACCTTCCAAATAAACATGATCCCAAATCCCCGCCGCGGCCATTGCACGCGCCCAATCCCAGCCGTAACTCATCTGAGAACGGTGAAAATCGGCAAATTCTGCCGGTTTCATAATAAACGGGTCGGTATGGTTGGGTGATGCCTGCGGCATGGGATCAAATATCACAGCCAGTAAATTTTCTCCTTCCCGGCGGATATGATCTGTCACATCCGCATCAAAGGGAATAAATGCCCCGGTATGATGACCGAGACAGCGGCCATTCAAAAAGAATGCAGCCCGGTAATCAATGCCGCAAAAATGGAGTTGAAAACGCTCCTTTTCCCGGATATTTTCCGGTAAAACAAAACTTTTGCGAAACGCCCAGGCAGCTTTTTCCGACCACCGGCTGTGATCCATATTTCTGCCGTAATACGGATCGCTGATAACGCCGTTTTCCAACAGCACACTCCGGTCACACCCCGGCACAGTCGCCCGGTATGAAGCAGGAATATTGGCATCCGGATCGGCAAAACCTGCGCCGGAAGCATTATCCAGCAGCATATTATGTAAATTCCACGATGCCATCTGCCATCTGCAGCAATCTTCATCAGGAATGAAATAATCAGCTTCCCAATCACTGCCGTCAAGATAATATCGCATACAAAAAAATCTTCCTCATTTATTTGCTGATTCCGGAAAAACTCCGGAATCAGCAGTCAAAATGTCAAATTCCCGGTATTCCGGTCATTTTCCTTTTATGTCTTCAATGGTGTAAATTACGCCATTGATGTAAGTTTTGCCGGGAATCAAAGTATAGCCGGACATAGCTCCGTCAACATTGCGGTTCCGGCAGACATTGAACGCGGTATTCTTTTTGGCAAGCTGAGCATGACTCAAGGTAATGAGAATGTGCCAGTTGCCATTGACTCGTTTGATTTTGTGAGTAAAAGGAGGCTTGTTGTAATTCACCGAGAAGGAATTTTTCACCGGATCGATATGGGCTTTCCGTGCCAGAATATGCCCGGCGACATCCAGAATACAGTGCATTACATGCTCCTTATTCTCATCAAGCTGGAAGTAAAACTCCACGCTGTCGGAAAAGTATGGTTCGCCGCGGGCACCGCGGGAAGTTTCCGCCGGTTTTCCGGGATCTTCGGTGCAGTTGTAGAAGAGATAAATATTCT
Organism: Victivallaceae bacterium; assembly: GCA_045605305.1. Classification (GTDB taxonomy): domain Bacteria; phylum Verrucomicrobiota; class Lentisphaeria; order Victivallales; family Victivallaceae; genus UBA1784. The sequence continues at coordinate 8,719 of JAZUPS010000349.1, read as the reverse complement.
TATCATCAGCTGCGATTTTGACCGCCGTGGGAAAGGAGTTTTCCATAGCGGCATTGCCGAGGACGGAAAGTGCCGGAAGCACAGGAACTTTTTTCCAAAGTTCGCTATCCCAGTCAAAAGTCACTTTACTGCCCGCCGGGAGGCGGGAGATAGTGAAAGTGCGCGGTTCAACTTTGGCATTGCGGTTGAAAACCTTTACCGCTTTGCTTCCGGCAGGAAGGGCATCAGCGGATTCCAGCAATTCGATCTGGAACCAGCGGTCAGACGCCATATTATCCAGCAGACAGGAGATAAATACTTTACCTGTCCAATCCTGCGGAGCGCCAAGTTCCTGCAAATCCACCCAGAAGGTCATTTTATCGATCTTTTTGTCATTGGCAAAGTTATTGAGATTGAAGAAATAATCCGGGGTTTTGCCCAGCTTGCAATACTGCGGGGATGAACTTGTTCTGCCGGTGGCACTCACACCCATATCGGCAAGGGTACGGACCCTGCCCCCTGCCCGGTTCTCAAAGTCAAACACGATACCCGCCATGTGGTTGCCCATATTGTAGACAAAGTGATCTTGAATGGGGGCGTAGTTGTTGAAGAATTTGAAATTACCGGTCAATTTGATCTTGCAGTAACGTTTGACGGAAAATTCTCCGCCGGCAGCCGCTATACCGAAGAAGGTCAGCAGGCGTTCACGGGAACCGACCCGCAATGCGAACTTTTCCGTATCCACTGAAGCGATACCGGTGTCACGGGTATACTCCAGAGCGGTACGGGTCAAAGTGATATTGTTGCGGGAAACATTGCAGGTATCCTCTTTGAATTCCGAAGGAACATGGCTCATCAGGTCGATCAACGGAGTCGGACGGGCGAAACCTCTGATCAATACCGTTTTTTCAGCAAGCACAGTGCCGTCAAGCAATGCCGCCTGAAGCAGATATTTGCCGTCACGGACAGAACCGGGCAGAGTGATCGAAAACTTGTTATTGACAAGATTTCCGCTCCAAATCAGAGCGCCGTCGGAATAGATGCTCAAAGTTTTTTCCGCTTCTGCCGCTTGACCGTCAATATTCAGTGAACCGCCAAGCACACCCTGAAAAACAGCGGCATTGAGTTTGCCTTTGCCAGCTGAAACAGCCTCAAGAGCAGAAGTTTCGACTTTGACGGTATGCTTTCCGGCTCCTTCAAGAGCAACCACCGCATAGAGCGCTTTACCATCTCTGGCATAGTAGAAAGATTTTTCATTGCCATCGACATAAATTGCGGAAACTTTTTGTTTTTCCGGCACGATCACCGCGATTTCACTTTTGCTGTACTCCGTTTCACAGAGCAGTTCTTCATAAGAACCTTTGATGCTCATATCCGGCCAGACCGAAAGCCGTGAGTGTGCGGGCAGATCATCGGCACTCCAAATCACCGCCGGAGTATCGCTGACTATCCACATACCCCCCTGCCCCGGGAGGAGGTCAAAGTTTTCGGCAAGAAGAGTATCAGCATTTTTGCTGCCGAGATATTCGGCGCTCATGGCACGGTCACTGCGCCAGAAGCTCTGACGGTAGCCTTTCTGGATATCCGGTTCGCCGAAAACTCCGGGGAACTTGCGGGAATCGCGGAAACGCATAAAGTGAGTATAGATCTTTTTGCCTTTGGATAATCCGAAAGGCGCCGCCTGTGCAGTGATTTTCGTGGTAAACGGAGTTTTGCCGTGGTAATTGACAAAAATCAGAGCATCGCCTCCCTGACTTTGAGGCATGGTTTCCACTTCACAGCTGTAATCGGCACGGTAATTCGGAGTAATGCGGCTGTTGACGATCTCCACCCCGCGCACCTCATAACGGGCGGATGAATAGGGCACATCTGCCAGAGAAAGTCCTCTGCTGAACCATGCGGGCATCAAACCGGTTCCCATCATATAGTTCTGGAAAGCTCCGTCAACATTGCTCAACCAATAGATATAGAAACAGCACTTCAACGGATCCTGATAACTGAAAAGTTTGAATTTGTACATCCATGCCGCACCCTTGCGCCATTCACTGGTCATGGCTCCGGCAAAGTTTTCCAGAATACCGACGTCGGCAAATGGATTCATGGGAGCATTGAACATCAGATAACCGTCAGCTTTGAACTCCTGCACTTTTTTACGCATTTCGGCGTACATTAAGTTTTTGGAGTGAGGCGAATCAATGGTCATCGTCGTCCAGTCTTTGGCGAAACTTCCGGCATTGCCGCCGTCAAGATAGAGACTGTCGCAATTATAGGCACGGATCATATCCATTTCCATATCGATCGCCTGCTGACGGGATTCAGCGGAATCCCATTTGCGCATCAAGTTGGTGTTGATGCCGGGGAACCAGCTGGCAAGTGAACCGCCGCGGGTTTTGAAAATGAACCAATCCGGATTATCAATGACCACTTTCATATTCGGTACGCTGCTCCACAGCCAGGTGTAGAGACCGATTTTGCTTCCCGGACGTATATCCCGGCGCAACTGCAGCTCATCACGCACCTCCTGCGGAGTATAAACCGAACCGAATCCGTCACGGATCTTTCCGGTAGTGGGATAGTTTCCCCACTCCCAGCCGAGTTCACCGCTGCCGGCTTCAATAAAGTATCCGCGGGGCAGAAACATGGTATTGACGTTTTCCATAAAATCTTTATTTTTGCCCTTCAAAGGAGCCTGCCAGCCGGCGGAACCGGTCATCAGCACATCCCGGAGCCATGCCGGTCTTTTGATGGCGCTGCGGTATTTTGCGGTTTCAGGCAGAGCATAATATTTGTCGTAAGCATTGAGGATATTACCTTTGACAAAACTTATGCGGCTGCATACGGAGCGCTCACTTGCCTCATTCAGAGCAAATGTTGCATCCGGCATCTGATAGCCGTTAGGATTGAAAAAGAGCAGTTTCTCCTCTTCGGTAACGGAATCCACATAGAGGAAACGATCATCGAAAAAGTGACGGTGGTGGAAGATAGTGAGATCTTTTTCAAAGTTTTCAAAGACCAGATAAGGTACATTGCAGGCGGCTGTGGAAAGCATAACATCTTTGGCACGTTCTCTGGTGGCGTAGTGTCCGGCACCGGCAGTTTCATAAAATCCGCCGTTGCGGAACTCTTTTTCCAGAATAACTTTGGTCGCTATACGCAAAAACACCGGCTGCTGAAGTTTCCGGTTTTTGACCCGGTATTCAGTCATCAGATCACCATCGGCGGTGATGAAGAACTTTTTGATCAACTCCATTCCCCGCAGTTTTTTATTGCGGCAAAGCAGAGTGACAGAAGAATCCGTCTGCTCCAGAACTTTTACCACCCGGTCATCGTAACCGGAAATTTCCACATCATTTTTCCGGGTCTGAAGAGTGTAAAAATTGGCAATGCGTTCCACATAGCGCTGACCATTGACGGTGACACCATTGATCACGCTGTTGCGCAAATTGACATTGGCGGTAATGGAAGCATTTTGCAGTTTGGCATATTTCCCGGCAGCAGGAGCCTCAATTTCCGGGCCGAGATCATAGGATTTCTGCTGGAAATCGATTTTTTCCTGTTCGGAAGGAACATAACCGGTAAAAGAAATTTCGCCGAGCCAGGTAAAGAAGTCCGGACGGATCTTGGCGGCGCGGACTTTGAAGTACCTGCCGATAGCATAACCTTCGCCGGAAACCCGCATTTCCACCTTGGTTCCGCCATCCATGGTGTTTTTAACGCTGCCCCAGGAGGCAAAGTTTTTATTATCACTGCTGGCAGAAATCCTCAATTCGGTAAAGTTGTGTCCAGGAGGACAAAAAGCACCGACATCGATTCTGGTCACGGCGTAGACTGCTCCGAGGTCGAAAACAACTTCGGCATCGTTGCTGTACTGCCGGTAATAAGCCCCGGTACGGATATTCCCGTCGATCAATTCGGTGCGGCTCTTGTCACCGGTCGTCGGCGAATTGATGTAACGGTAGGAGGAAACCTTGAGTTTTCGGGGTTTATTATCCTGAAGGGAAATCAGACGGATGGAGCTGATTTCAATATTCACCCCGGGGTGACTCAACGAGGCAAAAGGATAGAAGGAAAAGCCTTTGACCGGAGCCAATTTATCCGCTCCATCCGGCGCATTCCAAATCTGAGCATCAAAGGGGATAAAGATTTTTTCCCATTTGTTGCCGACTTTTACTACTGAATATGCCTGCCTTGCCGGAGAACCGGGTATTGCAGTCTGATCAAGCCGGAAGACCACACTGGCTTTGCCGGATGCGACACTCTGGCGGGCGAAAAATTCAATACCGAGATATTTTTTGGGGTCGAATACCTCTTTTACATCACAGAACATACCCTGATATGCTCCATTGACCACCGGTTTTGCCCGGAATGCCGGTTTCCCCTGCGGAGTTTTGGTTTTGATTATTGCCGGGGGCGCAGAGGCCTCTCCGGCGAATCCCCGCCAGCTTGTAACCAGCTCACCGGCAGAAAGCGCCAGCGGCAAAGATAATAATATCTTAAAGAATGAGTTCATTTCCTTCTTCCTGTTTTTTACCGCATCAGTGGGTGCGGATTTTGTATACTTCTGACAATTTTTTCATGGTGTTCGACGGGTCATTGCCACGCTTATTTTCCATGAGTACCGAATATTCCGGCGTGACATTTTCCACATGACCGTCAATAAAAGCGACATTTGCCTGACGGTTGTGACGGAAATCGATGAAGGTATCATACCAGCCGCCACCGTTCTTAAAGATGATATGCCATTGAGCTCCCGATGAACCGGGCACATAAGATGCCGATGCGGGAGAATAGCTGTCGCCAAAAAATTCAGCTCCGCTGGGGCGTTTGAATTCATTGACCTTCATTGCGATACTCGGATCATAATATCCCATGATACCGTAGGTCATCCAATTACTGTTATCATAAACTGTATCCATCGGCAATTCTGACGAACAGTGCATGGCGCCATACTCTTTTTCGCTTTTCAATCCCGCCCTCATAGCCACATTGAACCACGGATAGTGAGTTCCTTCCCACGGCGTATACAACACCCAGTCATCACAGGCGTCGATGTACATATTGTTAAGCAAACCGGCTTGCTTGAGGTTGTTGACACAACTGGCACTGCGGCCGCGTTCTCTTGCGCTGTTGAGCGCCGGGAGCAGGATCGCCGCAAGAATGGCGATAATTGCGATAACAACGAGAAGTTCAATAAGAGTAAAGGGTGAACCCTTTACTCTGCTGCAGCAGAGGGATTTGGAAATCTTTTCGAATGAGTTTTTCATGGTTGCATCCTTTCATTTTGGTTTAATCGAAACTCTGACTGAATCCTGAAGGCTGTTTTCAAAACTTTTTTCATACTCAGGGAGGACGGCTGGAGTCAGACAATTTTTTTGCCCCGGCACTCCTCTTCCCCCGTAAATGACTCCGGGAAATTTTCCCCGGTGATCCCCGTATTTTTAATCTTTCATTCATAAAGTCACCACCGATATTTTTTATTTTTACTATTCAGTGAACCGCTTCACTAAGCTGCAAAATTTTTAAGTGAACCGCTTCACCAATTACCAACACAAAACTCAAAAAAAATCCTTTTCGCTTAAATTTTCCCAAAAATCAAATTTTCCTGCACGATTCCCGTTCAAGAATGAACGGCTGCAGAATCCGGTCTGCGACTTTGCCGCCATTGATTGCCTCAAGCAGCAGCTCACCGCCCTGACGCCCCTGCTCGGTCATAGGCTGTGCCACAGCAGTCAGCGGCGGATTGGCATAAGCACCGATTTCCATACCGTCAATACCGACAACCGAAATATCTTCCGGAACCCGGATACCGGCGCGAAATGCCCAGTGCATGAAAGATATCGCTTCAATATCACTATCCGTCACCACCGCGGAAGGAAGTTCCGGCAGAGATTTGATATACTTAAGTATCTCCTCCCCGGCGTCCTTCCCTTGCAAAGGGGTTTCTTTCCAATTCAATACAACACCGGGATGGTGCTTCTGAGCGGCAAGCATACCTTCAACGCGCGGCGCATAACATCCGGCATAAGCGATCCGCCGGTGTCCCAATCCAGCCAGATAATCAAAAGCATATTTACCGACCGCCTGAGGCTCGACCAGCACTTTCGGAAAACTGCCCAACTCATTACCGATCGTAACGATCGGAATATTATCCTGTGCAAGCTCTCCAATATCCGGGAACTTCACGCCGTTGAAAATCGGTATGATCACCGCACCTTCCACACCGTGCTGATAAAGATAGTTGCACTTCTCCGTAAACTGCTTCGGTGAATCGTAGGTGGCAAGGATCAGGCAATAACCATTATCCTCCAAGACCTGCTCCAATCCGGCAATGATTTCCGGCACAAATGAGACGGTCAACTGCCGGAAAAGCGCTCCGACAATATAGGTTCTGCCTTTACTCAAGCTGCGGGCTTTTAAATTCGGCCGGTAATGCATTCTGCTGGCAGTGTCAAGGATACGTTTGCACGTCTCCTCGCCGACCTTGTGCAAACCATTGCCGCTGAGTACATAAGAAACCGTACTCAACGCCACATTTGCCTCTTTTGCGATATCTCGCATCGTTACTGCCATAGAATTTTTCTCCCCGGAAACTGTTTAGCGAACCGCTTCACTAAAATAAAGTATACCACATTTTCCTGAAAAATGCAATAGCAAATCTAAAAAAAAAATTAAATTTTTCCGGCAAAAAACAACTTTCGCTCCGAAATAAGCGCTGATGATGATAATATATTGCCGGTCACTGGCATTTTTGCAGAGCGTTTTCCGGAGCAACTGTAATTATCCAGCCGTTTTTTGTGTTTCCAAGGGCATATCGCGGCGGTTGAGGCAAAACATACCCCTGGCGTTATCTTTACAAAATTGTTACAAAAAAAGGGCTGTCGAGACCGACAGCCCGTAAAAACAAGATATTTTCAATCAAAGAAGTTCTCTGCAATGTAGTTGTAACTGCGGCGAAGTTCTTCGATCGGATCAACACCGTAACAGTCATCCTGCTCAACAATGAAGTATTCCACCCCGCATTTTTCACCGGCGGCAATGATAGCCTTCCAATCCAGATTACCGCTGCCTACAGCAAACATCCGGCGTTCATTCTGCACAATACCATACTCTTTCAGGTGCAAAAGCGGCTGACGTCCCGGGAAACGATTGATCCACTCAACGGGGTTCTGTCCGCCGGCCTGGATCCAGAAGGTGTCGATTTCCGCCTGCAAAGCAGGAGCATTCTTGTAAATAGTATCCAGAATCAACTCTCCATCCAGACGTTCAAATTCCAGAGCATGGTTGTGATAGCAGAGGGTAATGCCCTCTTTTGCCATTGCTTCTGCCGCGGCATTGATCTTCGCCGCCGTATCCAACACCACCTCACGGGAAACATAGGGGGTATGGGGATAAGGATAAGCGGTGTAACGGCAGTTGAGTTTTTTCAATCTCTCAATGACCTTTTCCGGCTCGCTGCAGATTTTGGAACCGGCTTCATGGGTGGCACAAATAACCAAGCCGTTATCGGCGGCAATTTTCGCAAGTTCCCCTTCATCAATGGGGCCCATTCCGGAAACCTGAATCGCTTCGTAACCGATCTCCCGCACTTTGGGCAGAGTTTTGGCAACATCTTCGGGAGTTTTGATGTAATCGCGCAGAGTATAAAGCTGCGCCGCGAGCTGATGCTTTTTCATATTTGAAATCCTTTCCTGTGATTTATTTACCAAATTCATCCTGCTTCTGGGGAAATGCAGGATTCTGAAGTTTGATCTTCTCCGTTGCCCGGACTACCGCAAATGCCTCCTCGGCTTTCACCGGGAATGGAATACCTTCACGCAGAGCAAGATAGATGTGATGATAAATACAATCGATATTCCACTGATTGGCAGGCTCTACCATGATCGTCTTGCGAACCCATTTCCATTTCGGAGTATATCCGAATGAACCGGTCAAAGGCGGGGTGTCTCCGGAAGCAACCGCATCGGTGCGCTCAAACTCCGGAGCCAGATAACGCAGACGGATATCCTGCTCATCTTCGCAAATCAGTGAACCGCGATCACCGTAAACCGCATAGACCGGAGCTGCCAGTGCCACAGCACCGGAAATTTCCACATCCACGATCCTGCCGTTTTCGCCGCGGAAAATCATCTTGACCGTATCTTCAGCATCGCCCAGACCGTTGATATTTTTCAAATCGCTCCAAATATCCGCAACCGGAGCATCCAAAAGCTGCAGCGCCTGATCGACCAGATGCGGTCCCCAGTTATTCAACTGACCGCCGCCGCACTCAACAATCGCCTGCCAGTCTGCCCGGTACTGGAAGTTGTGACGGCAGAGTTTGATCTCGTAAACTTTTCCCAAAATGCCGCTGTCGATGATCTCACGAACATGGTTGAATGCCGGTTCAAAGCGGCGGTTGTGACGGAAAAAAATCTTGCCGGGATGAGCTTTCATCGCCTCTTCAAGTTTATCCAGCGCCGCACTGGCAAGCGCCACCGGCTTTTCCAGAAAGACATATTTTCCATGATTCAGCGCCCGGATTGCGTAATCGATATGCTGGGCAGAACGCACTGCCACAGAAACCAACTCTATTTCCGGATCATTCAAAAACGCCTCGCCGTCATCGTAAACTCTGGCACCGGGAAAACGTTCAGCAAGTTTCTCCGCGCGGCTTCTGTCAATATCACAGCCTGCAACGACCTCAAATTCATCTTTGAAACCTTCGATCTCAGGCGCGTGCATACCCCATCCGGCACGCCCG
>JAZUPS010000348.1:0-25543 GCA_045605305.1 Victivallaceae bacterium | reverse complement strand
CATGCTCCTTGCCCCAGCGGATAAAGTCGGAAACCACCATGAAGTAACTGCAGAATCCGGTCTTTTCCACCACATCAAGTTCGTAGTTGAGCCGATCCATGATCTTCTGCTGCTCCGGAGTGAGTGCCGCGCCTTCGGTATAGGTGAAGTCGTAACGCATGGGCAGATTGGAACAGCACACATCGAAAAGAACCTTCCGGTCAGCCTCTTTGCCGTCGGGCATATAGAATACCGGGTAGTGGTTGGTTTTGTAGTCGAACTTCACCGGATCAGCGGCACAGCGGTCACAGATGAGTTTGGTGTTGCTGAGGGCATCGGGGACATCTTTGAAAATTTCCGCCATCTCTTCGGGGGATTTGAAGTAAAATTCCTGGGTCGGGAAGCGGAAATGTTTATCGTTGTTCAGCTTGTCACCGGTCTGGATACAGAGCATGATCTCGTGGGCTTCGGCATCCTCTTTGCGCATGTAGTGGACGTCGTTGGTTGCCACCAGCTGCAGATTGCGGCGGCGTGCCAGATCGATCAGCAGGGGGTTGACCTCCTTTTCCTCCGGCATGTTGTGATCCATCAATTCGATAAAGAAGTTTTCCGGTCCGAATATCTCCAGATAATCATCCAGCGACTTATCCGCTCCGGAAAAGTCACCGACTGCCAGTTTCCGGGGGATTTCTCCGGCGATACAGGCGGAAAGGGCGATGATCCCCTCATGGTACTGGGCAAGGAGCTGTTTATCACAGCGGGCTTTGTAGTAAAATCCGGTACGCCATGATTCGCTCATGATCTTGCAGAGGTTGTGATAACCTTTCTGATTTTCCGCCAGCAGTACAAGGTGGAAACCTTTGATGAAATCCACTGCCGGATTGGTGTCCTGCCGGGTGGTGGGAGAGACGTAAGCCTCCACCCCGATGATCGGAACCAGACCTTCACCGGTGAGCTTTTTGTGGAACTCCTCCGTGCCGCCCATGTAACCGTGATCGGTAATGGCGATACCGGGCATCCCCATCTCCTTCGCCATCGGAATAAGACCGGCAGCGGTACACGCGCCGTCAAGCATACTGTAATGGGTATGTAAATGCAGGTGGACAAAATCGGCAGCCATGATGGTAACTCCTTAAATTTCTTCAGTTCTTCAAGCTCTGGAGCGGAGCGGGTATCCTTCCGCCGCGGGCAATCATCTTTGCCGGGGAGTAGGGAGAGACCGGAATTACCGGTGCTTCACCCAGCAAACCGCCGAAACAGATCATATCCCCCGCCTTGCCCGCCGGAATAAGACGGACTGCGGTCGTTTTGGTATTTACCACGCCGATGGCGATCTCATCGGCAATGATTCCGGAAATCACCGCCGCATCCGTATCTCCCGGAATGGCGATCATATCCAGACCGACGGAACAGACTGCGGTCATTGCTTCAAGTTTTTCCAGCGACAGCGCTCCGCATCTGGCAGCTTCGATCATACCCGCATCTTCGGAAACCGGAATAAATGCTCCGGAAAGTCCGCCGACGTGGCTGGATGCCATTACGCCGCCCTTTTTGACGGCATCGTTGAGCATGGCAAGAGCGGCGGTGGTGCCGGGACATCCGCACTTTTCCAATCCGATGGATTCAAGGATGTACGCCACCGAGTCACCGATCGCCGGAGTGGGGGCAAGAGAGAGGTCAACGATACCGAATGGGGTATTCAATCTTTCACTGGCAAGTTTAGCCACCAGCTGACCGACGCGGGTGATTTTGAATGCGGTGCGCTTGATGGTTTCAGCAACTTCGGTCAAGTTGCACTTATCCCCGGCACGGCGGATGGCGGATGCCACCACTCCCGGCCCGGAAACACCCACATTGATCACCGTTTCCGGTTCTCCCATGCCGTGAAATGCACCTGCCATAAAGGGGTTGTCATCGGGAACGTTGGCAAAGACCACCAGTTTGGCACAGCCGATAGCGGAACGGTCAGCGGTCAGGTCGGCAGTTTCCCGGATAATTTTGCCCATCAATGCCACGGCATCCATATTGATACCGGCTTTGGTGGAGGCGACATTGACCGATGAACAGAGCTTTTCCGTAGTGGCAAGAGCTTCAGGAATGGCGGAAATCAGAGTCCGGCTGCCGTTGGAAAAACCCTTCTGCACCAGTGCGCTGTAACCGCCGATAAAGTTGATCCCCAACTCTCCTGCCGCCCGGTCGAGGGTGCGGGCTATCGCCAGAGCGCCATCCCGGGTGATCCCGCCGCACATCAGGGAAACCGGAGTGACCGAAACCCGTTTGTTGATAATGGGGATGCCGTACTCTTTTTCAATATCCGCACCGGTTTGCACCAGATCGCGGGCGTGGAACATGATTTTGTCGTAAATTTTGGTGCAGAGGCGTGTTTCATCATCGCACTGGCAGTCAAAGAGGCTGATACCCATGGTGATGGTGCGGATATCGAGGCACTCTCCGCGGATCATATTGATAGTTTCAAAAATGTCATTATTGCGGAGCATCGGTGTCACCTCCACAGCATCAAATGCGGTGCATCGCATTGAAAATATCTTCGTGCATGGTGTGGATATCCAGCTGAGACTCTTTGCCCAGTTCGCTCATCTTATCCACAAAGGCGGCAAAGGGAATGGTGATATGGTCGATTTCCACCAGCATGATCATGGAAAAATACTTTTGAAGAACCGTTTGGGAAATATCCACGATATTCACCCCGTAATCGGCACAGACGTTGCTCACTTTGGCAATGATTCCCACGGCATCGCAACCGGTAACACTGATAACTGCTTTCATTAATAAAAGATCCTTTTTTTACTCATGTTCAACATGCTTTACACCACTTTGAAATATATCCTGAAAACAGCCGTCAAGACAACGCGGGTACTGATTTTTCATGCGCTGACATCGGGTTGAGATAATTCCAGGAGTTTTCGAGGAGTTTTTTAACTAACCTTCATTCAATAGAATATACCACCTTATCACGCTTTTTGCAAGGCAAGAGAGGCGGCAAAAAGGCTCAAAGAGTTATCCCTTGCCCCCATAATGACGATCACATCCCCGGCTTTGCCCTCTTTCAGCAGAAACTCTTTGAGAGTTTCCCGGTCGGGCATAGTCATAAAACGCGCTTTGTCAGCAGAGTTGCTCTGCCATTTGGCACAGACATCCGCCGCATGAGGGGAGAAGCTGGAAGTGCCTCCGGCGTAGAATGGTTCAAGGAGGATGAACCGGTCATCTTTCCGCAGAAAATCCTCCATCAATTCAAAGAGCGTATTTTCCATGAAGCCGAAGGGTTTGTAACCGTGGGGCTGAAAGACCGCCAGAACCTTTCCGGGAACCGATTCCCGCATACCCGAAAGGCAGGAGAGGATCTTTTCCGGATTATGGGCGTAATCATCAAAAACCGCCGCTCCGGATGGGGTGATACCGGCAAAATCATTTCTGCGCCAGACCCCGTCGAATTTTTCCAGTGCGGCACAAGTGCTTTGGTCATCGAACTCCATCATGCGGCACAAAGTGCGGATCGCCAGTGCATTGAGAGCGGCATGTCTGCCGGATGCCGGGAGTTTGATGCTTTTGCCGTCACCGAAAAGCGCTTTGGGTTCGATACCGGGAAAGTATTCTGCAAGAGCGGATTCCGGCGGGACGATCCCGGGAGCATCGTCGAAGATCCGGATATCCGGAGCGGCAGGAAAATTATTGCCCAGCGCCTCCGCCACCTGCCGGGAAATGACCGCACCGCGGCGGATGTTTTTCAGAAATCCGGAAAAGACCTCCGCCAACTCCTCCTGACTGTAGTGGTCTGTACCGATATTGAGTATCAACGCGTAGTCCGCCCCGTAAGCCAGAAGACTTTTGTCGCTTTCATCAGCTTCAAAAACCAGATAATTTCCCTTTCCGGCACGGAAATTCCCGGCATTTTCTTCTGAACGGTAACGCTTGGATAAAGCTCCGGAAATCATTACCGGATCAGCGCCGAGAGCTTCCAGAGTTTCCGCAAGATAAGCTGTAACGGAACTCTTTCCGCAGCTGCCGGTCACGGCAATGGAAGTACGGTCAAATTTTTCCAGCAGCAGCCGGAGAAATTCGGAGCGGTGGAGCCGGGGAAGATCACCTGCGGCAGTGAAGTCCGGATTATCCTCCTCAATAGCGGTGCTGTAAACCAGCGCATCCGGCAGAACATTACCGGAAGAGAACCTGGAACCATCCTGAGGGTAAATGGCTATACCGGAACTTTTCAAAGCATTGATCAAAGGAGCATTTTCCGCCTTTTCCGCTCCGCGGTCACTGCCGCTGACTGTAAATCCGCAAGCTGCCGCCCCTGCTGCCAATGCACTCATACCGATACCGCCGACACCGACAAAATGGAAGTTCTTCATCTCTGTTTTTCTCCGGAATTTTTAAAATTTCCTCTTGCATTAATATCCTTTTCATACTATACTAAACAAATGACGTTTTTTCAAGAGCTGAAGATAGTATGAATATCAATTTTGCACAACTGGAAATTGCCGGAGAGAGCAATATCGGCACCGTGAGACATCACAATGAGGATAATTTCCTCATCTTTGCCCCTCCCGGTGGTCAGGCGGTACTGGCGGCAGTGGCAGACGGCATCGGCGGTCACAGCCGGGGCGAAGTGGCAAGCCATATCTGCTGCCGGGAACTGCTCCGGGCGGCACGGAATACCGACAGCGCCCGATGGGATGAGGATTTCCTGCTGGATTCTTTGAGATGTGCCAATGAAAGGATATTCAACTTCAACTACTCCGGCAAAAGGATCAAACCCATGGGCTGTACCGTGGCGGCGGCAATATTTTTTTCCGACCGGGTGATCATCGCCAGCGCCGGAGACAGCCGGATCTATGAGTATTTACGTCGTACCGGCGGGAAATCTCTGTGCCAGTTAACCGAAGATCACCGGCCGGAAGGTTATCTGGATTGGCTCAAAGATGAACGTTTCCGCCACGTCAGTCTGATCTCCCGGGCTCTGGGTACCGGAAAATATCTGGAACTTGACCACCACCAGTTTCCCCGGCATCCCGAAGCAAAATATATGCTCTGCTCCGACGGACTTTACAACCGGCAGAATAATCGCCTTATTGCCGGGGTTCTGAGCGATGAAAGTTCCATGCGGAGCAAATGCAGTACGCTTCTGCGGGGAGCGCTTCTATCCGGGGAACGGGATAATATTACCGTGATTTGCGCAGGAACAGCGAAAAAGGAGTACAAATAAGTTATGGCGCTTCTGGAAGTCAAAGATCTCTATGTCCGCTACAAAGTCCGGACACCTCTCTTTTGCAAACAGCGTTACCTCTATGCGGTAAACGGCGTATCTTTCACCCTCGACCGCGGAGAAACCGTTGGACTGGTGGGAGAATCCGGATGCGGGAAAAGTACGCTCGGCAAAGTGCTTGTCCGTCTCGAAGAACCCTGTTCCGGAGAAATTCTCCTCGACGGCAGAGACCTTGCCCATGCCGGAGGCGCTCAACTGCGGCAGATGCGCAAACAATTCCAGATGATCTTTCAGGATCCTTACGGCTCACTCAATCCCCGCTTGAGCATCTTTTCCACGCTGGATGAGGTTATTTCCCTCCACCACCGTCTGCCATTGGAAGAAAGAAAAAATAAAGCCGCAGAACTCCTTGAACTGGTCGGCTTGACTGCTGAAGCACTGAACCGTTACCCCCACCAGTTTTCAGGCGGACAGCGCCAGCGGATCGGAATTGCCCGGGCATTGGCGGCTGATCCGGATTTCATCGTGGCAGATGAACCGGTTTCCGCTCTGGATGTAAGCGTGCAGGCTGCAATCGTCAATTTGCTGCAGGAGATCCAGCAGCAGCGGAACACCGCGATTTTGTTCATTGCTCACGATCTGGCGGTTGTGGAACATATTTCTGCCCGGATCATGGTAATGTATCTGGGAACAGTCGTGGAATCAGCTCCCTCCCGGGAACTGGTTTCCAACCCCTTTCATCCCTATACCGAAGCGTTGCTCTCAGCGGTTCCCTCTCCCGCCGGAGGCTTGGAAAACCGCATCCGTCTTGCCGGGGATGTGCCTTCTCCATTGGCTCCTCCGCCAGGATGTCCCTTCCATGTGCGCTGTCCCTACGCCACCGGGAAGTGCCGTCAGGAAAAGCCCCCGCTGACCGAAATATCCGACTCCCGCTTCTGCGCCTGCTGGCACCCCTTCACAGGGGTTTGAAGTCGCGGCGGCAAACGTGCCGCTCCGGTGAAACTGCCTCCTCCGTTGTCGTCGGCAGGGAGTGAAGAAATATCCCGATGGGTGTTACTCTTTTGCCAAAAGCGGCGGCACAACGCCCGCAAGCCGCAGGAGGTATACCGATACCATGCCGCCATGCAAGCCGTGGGGTGGAATTTGCCTTGCGTGATTTGCAAAGGTTCAGTTTGCCGGAGAGGGGGTGTTCCCCCTCTCCACTCATACTGCGCCCTTGCGGGCTTGTATGACCACACCTCCTTCACCCTTCCCGTGAGTTGAAGTGACTATTGGCATTAATTCCCTTCAGTTACAGCGCCTGCGGCATGAGCGCAAGTCAGGCATTGATTTTTACGCTGTTACTCTTCTGTATTGAAGACGTTTTCGTAACTATCCATATAGTGATCAAACTCTTTTCTCAGTTCGGCACTGCCGTCAAATAACATGCAGTTGAGCATGTGTTTCCCCCACTCTTTGAACTCTGCCAGCGCGGAAACTTTATTCAGCGCGATTGCTGAACGAAGGGATTCGGAAAACATGAATTTTACTTCGGAAAAACGCTCCGGCTGCGGCTGATCGACGATCAGCACCGCATCCGGAAACAGCTTCATAAACTTTTCTGCCCGCGTTTTCAATTCTTTGTCCTTAAAACGATCCCGGAACTGTCTGACTACTTTTTCTTCGCTCTCTTCCAATTTATTTTTGGCACGTTCACGAACATTTTTACCATTTCTTCCGGTAAATATGATACTGTAGTTATTACGGAGAAATCTTTGCATTCTGACAAGAACCGCAACCGAGAAAAACGGGTCGCTATGGTTGCTCAATGCTTTATCCATAATCCGTTCCACAGCCCGGTTAAAGTCGCTGAAACGTTTTCTGGCTTCGTCGTTTATCTCCTGACGGATATATTCGGTGATCCTTACCCGACGGATATTGATATTGCTTTTCTGAGCGGATGTTATGACACTTTGCATTTCCGGTATCCAGCTTATCCGCTGAACATCCAGAATATTTTCCATGCCATCGAAAATCTCGCTGTCATTGCTCAAAAGCAGAACGATTTTCCAGGTATCGGAATAGCTGGCTATTGTGTTGCGGGAAGCGGGAGCTGCCGCGACGGTTGCCGCGGAAAAAAATGCAGCCAGTAAAATCATTGACTTCCGGAACAGTTGGGCATAGTTTTTCATATTTTTCCTTTCTCTTTTGAAGTTTATTTGAAATTTTTTCTGAGATCACTCATATTTATCGTATTTTCCTTTGCCGCACCTGGCGATTTCCTTGAGCAGCGGAGAATCTCTGCCGATGGAAATGGTGTGGATAACGATATTTTTTGGCATCTTTTTCTGTATCAGTTCGATATACGCTTGCACATTACTTATATCCGTCGGCTCCCCATCGGTCAGCAAGTAGATCGTATCCACATAGAACTCCTGATGTTTCAATAAGTTTGCGGCATTTTCCATCGCCATGAAAAGCCGTGTACTGTAACGCTGCGGCAATTTATCCATATTGTCGATCCACTTTTTTGCCGATTCCAGATCGTTGAGGGAATCGAAACGGCACTGGCGGTTGTTTACGGGGAAAATATGGGCTGTATGACTGAATGCCATAATCGCATAGTAACCATTGGAATCTTTTTTATACAAACTTTCCAAGATGGATTTCATCTGCAACTTCAATATCTGTATCCGGGTAAGCCTTTCCTTTGTATGCGCTTGCATCGAAGGAGAAATATCGAGGATAAAGAGGGCATTTTCATGGCGCTTTATCCGGAAAACGCTTCTGCCGCCGGATGAAAAACTCCGGGGCCCCGATGATTGACCATCATCATCATCATTTTCATCATCCTTATTTGCCGGAGCAGAGTTATCGGATATTCCTGCGCTCTTGAAGGCCCGGGGCGGAAGGGTTTTTTTCCGCGGCTGCGATGCCGGAGATGCCGGAGCCCGGGGAGGAGCATCGGACTTTCTGTTTTCGGGCTCTTCCTCTTTTTCCGGCGGTTGCGGGGTCTCTTCGCCGCCATCGCCGCCGGAATCCTTCTCATCAGTGCCGTCATCGCCGCCAACTTTATTTTTTCCCGGCCCACTGCCGCTGCCTTCACCGGTTCCGGTTCCGTCGCCGCTTCCGGCTCCGAATACCGCCTGACCGTTTCCGTCGCCCAGACCATGATCTGCCGGAAGGTAACTCATTGCTGAGAAAAAGAGCAATGCGGCGGCAAAGATTATCAGCCAGAAAAGAGTTCCGGCGAGAAAGGGGTTATTATCCGGTGTTCTAAAATACTTCATAATCTTTCTTTCCGCTGGTATAGTGGTAGGAAAATTGATTTTCCAATTCATACTGATTGTTTATACCGTGCTGACGGTTCTGCTTTTTCATCTCTTCCCGCAGTATGCTGAAGGATTTCAGGGAATTGGAGTGCAAAGAGAAGTGCGGCGCCCGCTCAGAGGGAATGGAATCCAGCAAATCGCGTACTTCCTGTGAGACAACTCCGTTTGTAAGTATCGGCACTCCGGCGGCATCCGGAGCGATTTTACAGACAATATCTCTGCCGGATTTGGTAAAGGTCACGTCCCGGTTGGGGTCGCGGTGCATTACATCCGGTCCAACCCGCCATATACGGTCATTATAAACGATGAGAAAATAGGGGGTCTTTTGCGTCATCTGCCGGGTTTTGAAGGAGATATGCTTATTGATGATGCGTTCAAGTTTCTGCTTTACGTTTTGTATGGCGATCTGGTCGGCGGCATTTTTTATTTCCAGCTCTTTAAGAACCGATTCTGTCTTTTCGAGTTTGCTTTCAACATCTTTTTTCTTTTTCTTCAACTCTTTCAACTGCTGATCAAGCATGAGATTTTCCGCAGTGACCAACTGTTTTTTCACGGTCAATTCACTGTGTGTTTTTTCCAGAACGGCGATCTCCCGGATAAAGGTGCGGCGGTGATCATTCTGCATGATGCGGATATTTTCCAGCCGGATGGCGTTGCGGGAGCTGATGTCGGCGATATTTTTCTTCAACGCTTCAAATTTCTGCTGAAGTTCTTCGTAATTCAACATGCTGTCTTCCGGCTGATCGATTTTGGAAACGATGGAAAGCACCACCATCAGGGCGATTGCGATAAACATCACTCCGCCGAAGGTGTTGCACATGGTATCCAGCAACAACTCCAAACTGGATTCCGGGTCACGGTTTTTACTCATGCCTCGCCTCCGGGGTTATCGGTGAAGATGGATGAATCATCATCCGGATAAAATTCCACGCCATAAGAAAATCCGAGTTTTTCCAGTTCAAATGCGATCATATTCCAGTATTTCAACTTATCCGGTCCGATGATCACGGAGATCAATTCCGACTTGCGGTCACGGCTGGAAATCCATTGTATAAAACGCTGGATATGATCCTCTGCCGATGCTCCGGGAATACGCAGATCGTGATCGGCAATGGATGATAACTCCTTTACCCGGAAGCCATCTTTGGCAAATTCTGCCAGCAGGAACTGTTTATCAGAACTTTTTTCCACAGAAAAGGTGACTGCTTTGCTGGAGTGCTGCAATTTTTTCTGAAGCCGGGCAAGGAGATTTTTATTTTCCGCATTCAGCTTTTTCATTTCTTCAGCTTTTTTCATGATCACGGGCAATTCATCCTGCGCTTTTTGGATCTTCTCCCGGCTGATCAGAATATCGCTTTTCAGCTCCCGCTGTTTTTCGTTTTGGGTATGGAGTCGGGAATGGAGATTTTTTACAGCTTCTTCCAGCTCTTTTTTCTTTTTCTCCAACTCTTCCGGGGAGAACTGCTGAAGCTGGTTCAACAGCTTTTCCAACTCTTTTTCCTGACGGGAGAAATCTGCAAGACTCTTTTCCAATTCCTTTATTTCGGCAATAAGCGCCGCCCGTGCTGCGACAGTTTCCGGGTCGGCAGGCTTTGCCGGTTTGGACTCAAAAAGCAGCAGCAGCAACATGATCACCACCAGAAACATGATTCCGGTGATACTGGTGATTATGTCCTGAAAAGAGAATAAACTGATTGCCGGGGAATCGTCTTTACGGCTCATTCTTCATCCTGAAAATTGATGGTACGCATTTTGGAAATGATGTTCCGGTGACAGTAATCGGCACAATCGCTGAGGAAAATTTCCTCTTTGCTCAAAATAAATGTCATATACAACTGCACCAACAGTGCCAGTACCAGTGCGATCAACGTGGTTTCAAAAGCGATAGCCAGACCGCTTGTCACACCGCCGAGGGAGCTTTTGAGCATCTCAATATCTGCCCCCTGAGCGACAACGGTACCGAAGCCGCCCACTGCTTCTGCCAGACCGATGACCGTGCCGATAAATCCCAGCACCGGAATCGCCCAGATGAAACCTTTTAACACGGTGTAGGAGCTGGAAAGACAGCTGTCATCGTTATCCGCCTGATTTTTCAGACACTCTGCCACCGCGGAGACACTGCCGAGATTTTTCAGATTGGAAATTGCTCTTTCCACCCGGTCGAAGAGGATGAACTTATTGGGTTGATCGACTTTGAGATACATATTATCCAGCATCTCTCTGGCAGTGACCGGAGTGAGGGCAAAATTGGTATCCTGCGGGAGAATATTCACCTGCAATGCCTTGCGCTGAACCTTCAATTTCGCATTTTTCACCAGCAGAATGGCAAAGGAAAAACAGGCAAGAAAGACGGTAAAATAGGGGATCACAGACCGGTTTTCCACTCCGCCGTGAAAGAACATTTCCACCATCTGCAATCCCTTTCCCCGGAATGGCAGCAATATCAGATAGAATCCGGCAGTCATAAGTATTCCGATGATCATGGTGAAAAAGAAGTTCACCCGGGTAAATTTCCCTCCCCGGAATCCGCAGATATTTTCAATATCTGATTTCGTCCACGATAACTTTTCGATTTTCTCCATAAAAACTATTCCTTATTTTTGTATTGTTGTAAACAAACCGTAAATCATCGGATAAACCGCCAGAGTTTGAAGTATGAAAAAGATCATCAGCATCACCACTGCCGGAGTTTGAAAGTGAAAGGTGCGGCGGTTGATTTTTCTGAACCCCAGTGCGAAATTTATCAGCGAACCGGTCAGGATGATGCCGGAAAAAGTGACAACTGCGATCTTCACCCAAAGCGGACAATTTTCCCATCCTGCAAGCATGATCCCCGCGAAGGGCATCCCGGCGGCAAATATGGTCGCCGGGATCTGTATCAGAAACATGATCATCAAATGGGCATCCAGCACGTTGCGGAGCTTGGCGGCAGAGGCAAGGAGAAGATTTTCCAGAACCAGCAGGATCAGCAGCGCGGCAAGGGTGACGGTGCCGGAAATCAGTGCCGCTCTGAAAAATTCCGGCGCACTTACCAAGAGCATTGCCGTGCCGAGCGCCATCCAGAGCAGATTGCATCCGGCGGCGGTGAAAGCGGCAAAACAGAGATTTTTATCGCTTTTTTCTCTCCCGTATGCGGCAGATAACGCCTCCATCTGCCACAGATTTTCCAACTGACCCGGAGCATTCCAGAAAAGGGCGATGGCAGAAGTTATGGGATCGGGGATCACTGTCACCTTTGCGGGGAGTGATGCTGAAATAATTGGCGATGTCCGGGGCAATGGAACAGGTTCCGGAATCGGTTTTGAAGCAGGTTCCGGGGCAGATTCCCGGGGCATGAGATCTTCCGGGGTCAGAGTGATCTCACCCCGGAAATCTTCAGAAACAGCTTCCTCTTTTTCTTCCGGAAGATTTTCCGGTACCGGCGGGTCAAGAGGCAGAACCTCTTTTTTGTCATCGCCGAAGAACTCTTTGGGACTTTTCCACACCACCCGGTACCGGGAGATCAGGTCATCGGACATCAACAATCCATCACGATACATCTGCGACAGTTGGTTTTCGGGAAATGGACCGGTGATCCGTCTGCCGTTTTTGATGTAGTAAACCCGTGTATTCATCACTTATTTCCTTAAAAAATCATCAATATCGATGTTTTCCGCCTGCAAACAGGGCTTGATGCGGTCGATACGGCAGGCGAAATTGACCTGTGCCGCAGAAGGTTTTCTGCCGGTGTATCTGCCGCGGGTATCAAATTCAAAGCTCATGTTTCCCGCATTCAAAATGGCGATGACCTTGCCGCTGGAAGCGAATATCGGACTGCCGCTTGCTCCGCCGACCGTCGGCAGATTGTGGCGGATCATGGTGTTTTTATCCCTGCCGCTATTCCGCAGAGACGGGTCGGAAAGGGCGGAAATGATTCCGTCGTGCATGGTGGCTGTGGGGCTGGCAAGATTGATGTTCTGACGGTTCAAACCCTCCATGGGAAAGCCGATACAGGCGATATTGTTGCCCTGCTGGATGTTTTTCAACTCCGCCTCAGATGCCATGGTCAGATATACCGGGAGTTTGGCAGAGGTGTGCATAACGGCGAAATCGCTATCCGGTACGCCATTTTGAAATCCCCGGTAATCCGGATGTATTTTTATTCCGTCGATGAAATAACGCTTGTTGGATTCATTCATGATCACCGTCACATCTATCTGCTGAACCGGCACATTGTTTTGTCTGAGGTAACGGCTTATATCCAGAAATCCTGCTGCCACATGGGCATTGGTGGCAAAATTGTTTTCATCCATCGCCCACGCCGTGCCGCAGGGGATGAGCTGGGTCTGACCGGCAACGGTCACTTCGACCACAATGACCCCGACCGCCTGACGTTTGATGCCGATAATGTCGCTCCAGGAGCGGTTCCCCGCCGGAGCTGTCGGAGCTGTCGGAGCATTGGGGGCATCCGGCACGGCAGATGCGCCCCTCCCGGCGTTTTCCCCCGGAGCGGGCTCTTTCTGCACCAGTGCGATCACCGTTACTGCGATCACGGTGAAAACGGCAAGGAGCAGAAAAACTCCGGTAAATTTCCCCCATGAGGCTCTTTTGCGGATAATTTCCGCCGGCTGGAGAAGGTTATCTGCCAGCGGCACTGTCTGCGGCTGATAACCGGCAGAAAGAGGATTAAGGGGCGGTCTGACCTCTTCAACTGCCGGAGTCGGAACGGCAGGGAGGTGCTGCGGCGGATTGAAGAAAGTTCCGGCGCTCTGCCAATGCTCCTTATCCGGGGAGATCATGTCACTATCCAGCAGTTGACCGGAACGGTACTTCTGCCGGATTTGAGCGGCACTCATGGGCCCGAATATCCGGTTGCCGGATTTGAAGTAAAAAAACTTTTGCCGGATCATTTTTTACTCTTCTCCACCCGGAATATAACGGAGATTTTCGGGCCAGGAGCCGGGCCATTGGACAGAGTCGGCATCCGGAAGGGGACAACCGGCATCAGAAATCACCTTGACGATCTTTTTCAAAGCCGCACTGAAAGAGTCGTTGTTGGGCTGAACAAAGATCAACTGACCATTGTAAATGCGGGATTTGAGTTCGCTTTTGATCTTATCCGGCGTTTGCGGAGTGGCAAAATCCATGGGAACAAAGGAGAAGGGATCCAGCAGATTTGTTTTTTCCGACTGGCAATGGATGACCACTTCGGGCTGTTTAAGCACATTTATACCGCTGGCAAAGGAGTGCATCCGCCACTTGCCGTTGCTGTCAAAGTAGATAACTCCGGCGGGAATGGGGTGATTCATACAGGCATACTGCCACGCCATATCGGTGAATATGAGTGTGCCGATGATCTTGCGCAGACCGATGCTGTTGAGTTTTTCCTGAAAAACCACCGTTTCCGTATTTCCGTAAGAGAGGGCGGGGTCCATCCAGCAACCGGCGCTTTTTCCCTCGGTAAAGGTGGAAATAAGCTCTTTGAGCGGCTTGAATGCCTCAGAGTAATACGCAGGTGTATCCGGCAGAAGAGAGAGCAGTTTTTTCAGCAGTTCAGCTTTGGCGCAGACGTTGGTAAGTTCCTTGTTTTCTGCGATGGAAATAATAAGGTTCAGCACATCGGTGTAACCATTGCAGTTTTCCAGTTCTCCGATAACTTTTTTCAGCTCCCGGTGATAGGTGGAAACAGGGAGGGAAGATGGATCTTTCAGGAATCCGGCATTTTCCGGCAGAAGTTTTACGGGGAGGTAATCAGCGATCTGTCCCGCCGGACGGTGCAGGATATATTTCTGCTCCTCATCACCCGGTTCTGTTTTTCTGTCATTATCGGGAGTGATGACGAATACGGCGCTGTTGCTGAACTTTTTGGCATTGCGGATGAAGCTGAGTTTGACCGCTTTGAAACGGTTTTTGCCCCATGATGATTCCACTTCGATATTTTTTTCCGGATCATTGAAGTACAGGTGGCAAAGACGGTTTTCTCCGGTGGGGAACTTCAGCTCAAAAAGCGGTTGCTGAAGCTCACTTTTCATCGCATCAAGTCTGCTCTTGAATCCGGCACTTTTCACACCGGCAAAAAACGGGGGATTCCCGGCGTTTTTGATGTCCCGGAGGAATGGGCTTTCGGGGTATTTAGCGGCGGCAGAAAAGCAGCTGGGCAGATCGTTTTGCAGAGAGTAAAGCTGTTTTTCTCTGGGGAACTGCCGGGCTGCTGCGGAAAAATTTCCGGCAAGCTGACTGGAAATGGTGTGGATCTTGCTGAGCGCATCGGCATATTGATCGATGGAATTGGGGAAAAGGAGGGAACGGGTGGAATCCTGAAGTTCCAGAAGCTGCCGGAGTTTATCCTTTGCCATGGTGTAGTTGCCGGAAAAGTTCTTCTCCTGAGCGGTGAAGATACCGGGGGAGACTTTTGAACGGAACTTGTTGAGCAGAGCCGTACTTTCCCGGTGGAGGGTATCTGCGGTGATTTTCGCCTCATTTTCTGCGATATTATTCAAGTTGCCGAGGAAAGAATTCCACTTTCCGGCAATGACGCTGACCTCTTTCAGGAATGCCAGATCGTTATTTTTGTAGACATCCTGCCGGAGCGCTTCACAGCGGCGGAGGAGTTCATCTTTGACGGCGCTCTCAGTTTCCGGCATAAGTTTGGCTTTTTCCTCAAGAATGGCGAAAAGTTCATCGACGGCAGGAGCGAGGATATTTTCCGGATTGAGATATTTTTTCTCCAATTCAGTGCAGGTGTCATCAAAAATCTTTTTGGCGGTAATGGAGTCAGCGAGCATATTTTCCGCCTCTTTTTTCAGCGCGATAATGGTGGCGCGTTTGGCGGTTGCCGGACGCTCCTGAGCGATTTTTTCACAATATTTGAGCGCGGAATCAAAGTGCCGGGAAGCGAGCATTTCCCGGATTTTCGCGGCATCGCGGCGCAGTTCCACTTCCCGGTGGACGAAAAATATCACCGTGAATACCAATATGGCAATGGCGGCGGCACTGGCACCGAGTTTCACACATTTGCGGATATGGCGGCGCTTTTTATCCAGCTCGTCACGCTCCTGAAAGTCGCTGAATTGACTTTCCAGAATCGGGTTGATGGGGCGGTCAAAGAGCTGAAGACTGCGGTAGACCCGGTCGATCTCCTCCGGAGCGGCGGTCTGGTCGATCAACAGTTGCTCCAACTGATTTTGCAGGGATTCAAAACGTTCACGTTCATTGATTTGTGCCTGCTGTTCCCGGTAGAAATTTTTGGCATCGCTGATTTGGATTTTTTCCTCTTCAGAGATGGTGAAAAGGGGATTTTTTTCCAGTTTCGCCCATGCCGACAAAGCCTCTTTCAACTCCGGCAGGAGCATGGCGGCATAACAGTCGGCGACACTTTGGAGGATTTGGATTTTTTCTTTTTGAAGCTCTTCTTTTTCAAATTCTTCAAGGAGAGGCTGGTACTTTTTCAGCTCTTCGCCGGAAACTTTGGTCAGAAGTTCATCGGAAGTAAGTTCCCGGCAGATCTCTGCCAGATCGGCGACCCGTTTTTCAGCAAAAGCGTTATTGGCATCGGTTTTAAGTTTATGGATCCAGGGGCGCTCCATATTGATCAGATTGGATTTGCTTGCCGCGGTGGGATCGAGGGAGTAGATCCGGCGGGCGAGGAGAAGTTTTTCCCGCATGGAACCGTCACGGATGATCCGGCGCCACTGATTTTGCAGCTCTTCGATGGTAACTTCCACCTCTGCAGAATCGGTATCCATAAGTTTTTTGACGGTTTCGGTATCCAATTCGGGCGGGATCGCCCAGTGGTAGAGGGAGCAGAGGTTGATCCATTCGCCGCGTTTGGGGAAGTTGAGGACTTTCCAGCGGGCAGTCAGCGGGGGCTGGGCGCGGAGATTGAGGCGGCGTGCTTCGGAGTATGCTCCCATGCGGAACATACTGGCACACTCAGCCAGGGCATCATTGATCTCCCGGCAGACAGCGGCATAAGATTCTGCCAGCTGCCGCCCCTGGGGGGTGTTGCTCAAATCATTGCTGTCAAGCATGATTTCCATTTCGTGGATCATGTCATCGATTTTTGCCATTATTCTGCTCCCGTTAAAGGTCTGTTATTTCTATTTGCCGGAGAACATATTTTTTTATGTCTCCGTTGAGTTTATTTAACAATTCCGTTCTCATCCTGTCCAATTTCAGCTCTTCCGGCTTTGCCGGATCGACTTTATCTCCGGTGATCGCCAGAATCTTATTCAGTTTTTCTGCCGATTCTTTCAGTGCCTTCTGATTGTTGTTAAAGTTATCTATATCTCTGCTGCAGCTGTTATGCTCACTCCGGAACCGGTACCACAGAGTTCTGGAATTGGGAATATCCCGTCTTCCCGGGAAAATACGTTTCCATTCAAGCAGGTGATCATTAAGCAAATCGAGTAATTTCCGGATAGTCAAACTTTGAGAGAAATTGCTGTCGCTGATCATTTTCAGCGCAGTTTGATGACTCATTCTGGTAAGCTCTTGATACAAGTTGTCAAAGTTGCGCTTCATTTCATCAAACATTTCTTCATCTTTTTCTGCGAGCAGTTTTTTTAATTCGCGATCATACTCCCGGGCTTTTTTCAATACCTCATCCTGATCGGCAATAATCTTCCAGAGGGGATAATTTCTTTTGAAATCAGCTGCCGCTTTATTCCACTGCGCGACCGCCACGTTGATATTTTTAAGCGCTTCGAGTTCTTTGATGATTACATTTACGCCGAAAATTTTCTCATCATCACTTTTTTCATACTCAAAATTACGGTTGATTTTGCCGTAAGGGATGAATTTATCATACTCCCGGTCGAAGCTGCTTCTCCATGAGCAGATTTTTTTATCACTGATAAATTTTATCTCTCTGATATGGCGCCGGGTCGGGGAAGTCTGGATCCGGCTGTCATCAATGATGAGATTTTGATTTTCGACAGCGACAGTCATGAATTTATCTTTTTCCGCCTTGCCGTTGAGATGGTTTAACGCATGGATCTTTACTCCGCGGTATGCGGGGGTGATGAAATTTTTTATATCGCTGCCGTCAAGCCAGCTCTTTTCAGGGATAACTTCCACTTTCTGAGCATCGGCAATAATTGCCGGAAGGGAAAGAAAGAGTACAGCAGAGTTCTTATTTTTGCGGAACTCCCGGTATAATTTGTAAGCATCTTTAAGGGGCAGCTCCATTTCGACGACTGCTTTATTCATCTGCCCGGGCGCTTCGGAGAATGTATTTTTTGCCGGTTCCGGAGCTTGGGGCGTTCTGATGACCGCATAACTGACCGGCTTTGGCGGCGGCGGATGATGCTCATCCCGCTCAAGTCTGCTGAGGTGGAATACGGCGACAGAGATCAGCAGTAAAATCAGCAGAATATTCAACCTGCTGCGCTTTACCTTGACGCTGTTTTCAGTTGCCGGAGCCGGTTCTGCCGCCGGAACAGGCGTTACTTCCGGAGCCGGTTCTGCCGCCGGAACAGGCGTTACTTCCGGAGTCGGTTCTGCAGGCAGTAAAATCAAATTCTCTTCCGGCTGGATAAGATCAGCTTCACTTGAGATCACGATTTCCTGCTGATTATCCAGTAATTGCCGGATGGTTTCCTCATCCAATTCCGGCGGTATTTCCCAGTGAAATACGGTGCAGAGGGCGATCCATTCGGCACGTTTGGGGAAGTTGAGGACTTTCCAGCGGGCAGTCAGCGGGGGACGGCTGTTGAAATTGAGGGTACACGCCTCGGCGTAAGCTCCGGAATGGAAGAGTTCCGCACACTTTGCCAGCTCCTGATTCAATTCACGGCAAAGCGATGTGTAGATATTTGCCAACTGCTTTCCCCGGGGCGTATCGCTGACATTGCCGCCGGTGAGCATGGACTCCATTTCGTAAATCACCTCATCGATTTTTGCCATTATTCTGCTCCTGAAACAGATCAATCAAGTCCCGGTATTTGCCGGACGATATATTTTTTTATGTTTCCGTTGAGTTTCTTCAATAATTCCGCATTGTTGAATTTCTGCTCTTCCGGCTTTGCCGGATCGACTTTAGCTCCGGTGATCGCCAGAATCTTATTCAGTTTTTCCGCCGTCGCTTTCAGTACCTTCTGATTGCTGCTGAAGGCATTTACGGGTGTCAGACACTTATTGCGATTCCCTCTGAAGTCGTACCAGAAACCATCTGCTTTCGGGATATTGGACTCTTTCGGGAAAGTA
Source organism: Victivallaceae bacterium (assembly GCA_045605305.1). Lineage (GTDB taxonomy): Bacteria > Verrucomicrobiota > Lentisphaeria > Victivallales > Victivallaceae > UBA1784. The sequence goes on along the minus strand of JAZUPS010000348.1, from coordinate 6,844 downwards.
TTTTCCCAGTCTCTCCGGTGTTGACCAATTAAGTCGTATAATTTTTGCATGGGCGTATCACCGGCGGAATTTCTGCCTTTGGTCATTTCAAGCGCGGTGGTATCATTCATTTTGACAAGCTCACCATACAAGCCTTGGAAGGCTTTATTTATTTTATCAAATCCGGATCGTTTACCAAGCAGAGTTTCAAACTCACTCTCATACTCCCGGGCTTTTTTCAGCACCTCTTTCTGATCGGGTAATTTTGACCACACTGCCTGATTTTTTTTGAATTCTGCTGCCGCTTTATTCCACCGCTCATACAACCGGTTTATTTCCTTTAGTTTAGGAATATCTTCAAGGAGCGCACTCATGCCGAAAACTTTCTCATCAGCACTTTTTTCATACTCAAAATTACGGTTGATTTTGCCGTAAGGGATGAATTTTTCATATTTCGGGTTGAACTTGATGCTCCATGAGCAGATTTTTTCACTGCCGATGAACTTTATCTCTTTCAGGTGTGTGTGTTTCGGTGCTGTTATGGTTTTGCTGTCGTTGATAACCAGAGAACCGTTTTCAATGACGACGGTCATAAACCTATCCTTTTCCACGCTGCCGTCACGACGGTCTTGCGCATGGATCTTTACCCCATTGGGCAGAATGGAGATAAAATCTTTTATATCCATGCCATTAAGCCATTTATCTTCAATGGTGATTTCCACTTTGCGGGTACCGGCAAGAGCCGCCGGGAGCAAAATGGTGATGCTTTTCTGACCTTTTTGCTGATAATACTCTTTGTACAATTTATAGGCATCTGCAAGAGAGAGTTCCGCTTTGACCGGATCAGTTTTTTTCACTGCCGGGGGAGCTTTGACCGGATCAGTTTTCTTCACCGGCGGGGGCGTTTTCGGGGAAGTTTTCTTCTTTTTTGCAACTTTTCCATCCTCTTTTCCGGAGTTGGCTGGAGCCGGTTCTTTGACCGGCGGGGGTACGGCAGGAGCCGCGGCGGGGGTATTGCCCGGAACTTTTTCCTCCTTAAAGAAGAGCTTCCACGGCTGCCAGATCATCATCCCGATGATCAGCGACAGCAAAACCAGTATGAGAGCCAGAAAAATTATCATCCGGTTCCGCTTGGAAGTGTCTGATGAAATATCTGTCAGCCTGCCAGGAGCTTGCTGTGTTTGAACGAAACCACCCGGCGGCAGCACCGGAGGACGGGCATTGACCGTCGGCATCAACCGGATGACTCCCGGTTCTTCCAGAGTGATGGCTTCCGGTTCTTTTTCCCCGGCTGACCGGAGAATATTCCGGGTTTTACCGGCATTTTCCGGGAAGGGCGCGGGAGTGATCAGGGAAATAAGTTCATTGGCACGGAATTTCCGGATCGCCGGAAGAACTTTGCAGCTGGGCAATGCCGCCCGCAAAAAGCAGCTGCATCCGGTCTGCGCCGCCGAAAAACAGGTGCTGAAGGTAAATTCCCTCCGCTGTTCCGGCGGAAGCAGACGGGTAACTTCATGAATAAGCTGCAAAATATTGTCTTCATGGGTCAAGTGGTCATACTCCAGATAGATACACCCGGAACTGCCGTTGAGCATGAATTGATCGGCAATATATCCCGCCCAGCGGGGATCTCCGGTGATCTGCTGCCAGGTGTCGGCGGTTTCGGAGTTTGCCGATGGCATGATGTCCAGTCTTTTGCGCAAAGGGAGCAGACGGGGTGGTTCATTCCACTCTGTGCGGAACAATCCCGGCTGCATGAAAAGGGCTACGGGTCCATCTTTAAGGCACTTGAACTCATTTTCATCATTCAGCACGATATGATGGGCGATCTTGTTTGATCTGCCGGTGTGATCCAGACCGGCAAAAGCGATCCGGCTGACGATACGCAATTCACTGCGCCCGAATTGGATTTTCTGATAAGAGTAACTTACCGGGTTCCGGTCTGCCATAGGGTGATCCGGAGCATAAACGGCATTGTAACCGCTCATATTTTCCAGAAGTGTGACCAGATTCTGCGGCATTCCCTCTGTCCATGCAACTGAACAGAAGCCGGAACGCCCCGGTATCAAACCTGCTTTGGCAGAGGTGAAAATCAATTCGAGCATAAGTTTTTACCTCCAGAGTGAATCGCTGTTGAAACTGGAAGAGGAGAAGGCGGATTTATCGGCATCCTGTCTGACCGTCGGCATCTTGTAACGTTTTGTTCCGATTTCGATCACCGCATCACCATACATGCCCGGCAAAGCCACTCTCTGACCATTGACCGGATGACGGAAAATGATCTGTCCATCCAGTATCTTGCAGACCAGTGAAGTATCCACGCCGTCGGTACTGACATTTCTGCCGGTGGTGATAAAGCCGTTTTCCGCCAAAAGCAGGAAAAGGGGCATATTCACCCAGAAAGGATTCAGCTGTGAAGGAATTATACCGATATTGCCGCTTTCAGATTTGGAGGCAAGACAGCCGAAACTGCTGACCGGCACAAAGTAAACTTTGCGGAAGAACGATTCCGCCTGAGCCACCAGTCCCGGAGCGGTTTCCAGCATCATTTCCCGCAGGGCAAAGGAGACATCCAGCAGAGCATTCATATCCATTTCCATGGAGAAATCTTCGGGATTTTCGGTGAAAACTTTTACCGCATCCATATTTTTCGGGAAAATATTTTTCCACGCATCATATTTGCCTACTGCGATCACCAGCGGAATATCGGAAACCCGGCTGCTGTTCAAATTTCCGTGACGGCGGATACGGTTGACCATTTCTGCAAAGAGGGTGGTCTGGTCGGAAATTTTCGTATTCATCACCGCCTGCGGGTCACGCTGGTCGCAATCTTTGCGCATATTGGCATCGTTGAGCGGGTCAAAGATGAAGATGATACCGTTGGAGTGAGTCAGGTGGATCGTTGCCGGGTTGGCAATGGTTTCCGCTCCCGGCTGGAAATGTTCCCCGGCGTTGTCGTAAAGCACCAGATTGTGATCGATCCGGGGAGCTTTTCCCCCACCGGCAAGGGTGGACTGCAAGCGGAATATAAATGGTTTGGGCAGTTCAAAGGTGATACCGTTTTTTACTATCTGATTGGAAAAGTCACTGCCTATCTGCTGAGTTTTGGGCAGGGACACCACCTGATCACGATCCGGAGCCATGAAAATTTTATCCTCATAACCGTTGATCACCCGGTTGATCACCGGATCGACATCGTAAAAGGAGTAGTTGTATCTTGGCAGACTGCGGCGCAGATCGTGAACCAGCGAGGTGAGGAAGTAGGATTTCCCCGAAGAGGGCGCTCCGGCAATGGAAAAGTAAATCGCATCAAGGTCAACTATCGAACCGGGAATACGCAAGTGACAGTGGGGGCAAGCCATATCGGTGCAGGGCATTCCTTTGGCATCCAGAGGCAGACCGTTGGAGTGATAGACGGTGGGCAGGAAACGTTTCTGCTCAAATTCTCCGGCAATGGCATCGCCGATCAACTCCGGATGGGAGGAGATGTAGCAGACATTTTCTTTGGAAAAGCTTTTCCAGCAGTGGGGACAGGTGATGTCGCCTTCCGGAATATCTTCAGAGAAGTCCGGCTCTTCCATCGTCGGGTAGACAGACGTGTAATTCTCTGTCACCTGCGGTACTGCCTGAGGCGCGGGAGCGGCCTGGGCCGCGGCAGGAGCCTCCTGCATGGTGAGAGAAAATTTTTCTCCGCATGAGTGACAGACTATGATCTGCCCCTGAAACATCGATGCTTTTACGGAATAGTGCTGGGTGCAATGAGGACAATTTATCCGTATATCTTCGCCGGAATTTGACTGGATTACTGCCGGGGGGATCTGCGAATCTGATAAACCGCCTGCCGGATTGCCGTTGCGGAACTCGTTAAATTCCCTGACCTGCCGCCACACCTGTTCATCGGCTCTGCAGATCTTATCCTGCAGGGAAATTACCCCGCTGGAAAGAAAGGATGATATTTGCTGATCCGTGTATGGTCCGAGAACCGCCTCATTCTGATAAGTATACCAATTACTCACAATAACCCCGCTTGCTTCTGAATTTGTCTTAAAAAAAACAACCGGCATGAAAAAAATCACTGTACACTATCCCATGCCTGACACGATAATATACCCCGCAACGCCTTCAATTTCAAGAAAAAATGCCGTTATTTCGTGATTTAGCCGGGTTTTTTTGTGAAAGTTCCAATAAAAAATTGCCAAAGGCGCGGTTTTGTGCTATATTATCCGGCAATCATTATCAATGGGTGATGGAACTTATTTTCAGAATGAAAAACATTTTTTCCCAAGTCAAAGATTTTCTGTTGAAGATCATCAATGCTCAACTTTCCTGCCGCAGCTGGGTGATCCTGGTAATTTTCACCCCGATGGCAGTGCTGGCATTTACCGCGTTGCTGGTTTTCACCGTCGATCCCCACTACCGTTACCGGGAACCATTCTTTTACGACAAGGTATATTACGAAGTTTACGCCATTGCCCCGTCTCTGCTGCGGAATGAAAATTATGACACTCTGATGCTTGGTTCATCGATGGTGCGCAATATGCGGTTGAGCGAAATTCAAAATACCTTTTCCGGAAATCCCTTGAAACTTGCCGCCGCCGGAGGAACCATGACCGATTTGAAAAAGTTCTTCGATCTGGCGCTGAAGGCAAAGAAAAATGAGCTGAAACAGGTGATAATTTCCCTCGATATTTACGCATTGAACAAGGGAAAAAATCAAGCTCACTACACCGAATACGGTTACATGTATAATGACGGTTTTTCCGAAGAGTACCGTTACTTTTTCTCCCGTCAGAGTTTGAGCAATATCCTTTATCTGATCAAACGCAAACACCGTCCCAACCGCCACCGCCGTTATCAGACCGACCGCGATCTGATGTTTGTCAATGATTACCCCGGCAAACCCTACGGATTGGATGAGGTGGTGATGGAGGCGGCAGCTAATGAGATCAGCAAACACACACCAACTCCTTTTCATCCGGAAAACTCCTCCCGGAGCATGAATGAGGAACTTCTGCCGATGATCGACCGCAATCCGCAGATAAAATTCACCCTTTTTCTCCCTCCATACCATGTTTTCTGCTGGTGTTTGAGTGAACGTTTCGCTCAGGCGGATGCGCTGCTCAAACAGCGGACAATGGTCATCAAAGAGCTGCTCAAGCGCCCCAATGTGACCATTCATGATCTGCAAAGCTGCCGGGAGATCGTCTGTGACCACTCTCTCTACAATGATACCCAGCACTTCAGTCTGAGTGCCGGCAGCTTCATTCTGGAAAAGATCCGTTCCGGTAAATTTATCATCTCCACTCCGGAAGAGGCGGAATCCGGAGAACTGGAACTCCGGAAATTGATCACCTCATACCTTCCGCTCTATACCGGAAAAGTGGAAATGCTGAAACAACGGAGATAACTTTTTATGCTTTTCCCGACTTTTACCTTTATTCTCGGTTTCCTTCCTCTGGTGGCGGTGGTCTATTTTCTGCTGGCGGCAAAAAGCGGCAATGCCGCCCGTATCTGGCTGATCGCCGCTTCGGTGGTGTTTTACTCATGGTTCAACCGGAGTTACGGTCTGATACTTGTCGCTTCGGTGCTTTTCAACTGGTTTTTCGCTCAAATCCTGTGGAAAAAACGGTCTAAACTCATTCTGACTGCCGGTATTACGGGAAACATCCTCCTTTTGGGGTACTTCAAATATTACAACTTTTTCGTGGAAAATATCAACTTTTTCTTCGGCACCTCATGGGTGCTGAAAAATATTTTACTGCCGCTGGGCATAAGTTTTTTCACCTTTCAGCAAATCTCTTTCCTGCTTCTGGTCTATCAGCGGGAACTGGCAAAAAAGTACAACTTTATAAGTTACACGCTCTTTGTCTGCTTTTTTCCCCAGCTGATCGCCGGGCCCATCGTGCTGCCCGATGAGATGATGAGCCAGTTTGACCGGGAGGAGAACCGTTACCCGGATATGGAAAATATCGCCCGGGGTATCTGCATTTTTGCTCTGGGAATGGCAAAAAAAATTCTGCTGGCAGACTTTTTTGCCGGAGTTGCCGACAGCGGATATGCCGATGTGACCGGGAGTTTTTCCGATGCCTGGCAGACGGCGCTTGCCTACACCTTGCAAATCTACTTTGACTTCAGCGGTTACTGTGATATGGCGATCGGTATCGGCTTGATTTTCAATATTATTCTGCCGAAGAACTTCGATTCGCCCTACCGGGCGGCAAATATCAGTGAGTTCTGGCGCCGGTGGCACATCACTCTGGGCAGATTTCTCATGTCGTCGGTTTATATTCCTCTCGGCGGCAACCGCTGCGGCAAGGTGAGAACCTGCATCAATTTGCTGATAACTTTCTTTATCAGCGGTTTGTGGCACGGAGCAAGCTGGCTTTTCGTTTTGTGGGGCATGATGCACGGAGCGGCGCTGGTGATCCACCGGGTCTGGAGCAAGTTTGCCGGATTGAAAATGCCTGCAACCGCCGGGGTATTGATAACATTTTTCTTTACCGCAGTCGCATGGGTTCCATTCCGCGCACCATCGTGGGAGGTGGTGAAAAAGCTCTGCCGGGCGATGTTTTTGCCGGAAAAAGTTGCATTAGTCCCCCATACAGAATACGGATGGTTCGGCTGGATGGCGATAGCGGGAGGATTGTTGACGGTATTTTTCATGCCGACGGTTGCCCGTTTGACGGAAAAGTTCCGCCCCACCTGGTTGAGTGCCGTGGTGACAGTGATCCTGCTGATCGCCTCGATGTTCTGCTTTGTCAAAGTTTCCCCGTTTATTTACTTCAACTTCTGACATTGATGGGGATGCGCTGGCAAACGTGCCCCCGATGCCATGCCGCGCAGAGTGTGTAACATACGGAGAGAA
>JAZUPS010000347.1:0-8814 GCA_045605305.1 Victivallaceae bacterium | reverse complement strand
CGCCTGACGCTGGCTGTCGTTGAAGTAAGCCGGGACGGTGATCACAGCCTGAGTGATTTTTTCTCCCAGATAGGACTCCGCATCGGCTTTGAGCTTCTGCAGGATCATAGCGGAAATTTCCGGCGGGGAGTAGAGTTTATCGCCGACTTTCACATGGGCGTCGCCATTGGGAGCTTCGGCGATTTCGTAGGGAACCAGTTCCCGTTCACGGCCGACTTCAGAAAATTTTCTGCCCATCAGGCGTTTGATGGAAAAGATGGTGTTTTTGGGGTTGGTCACTGCCTGACGTTTGGCGGTCTGACCGACCAGACGTCCACCGTTTTTGGTGAAAGCGACGATACTGGGGGTGGTGCGGTTGCCTTCCGCATTGGGAATGATTTTGTACTCGCCGTTATCCATCACAGCCATACAGCTGTTGGTGGTGCCGAGGTCGATACCGATAATTTTGCTCATAGGGTTTTCTCCTTCTTTTTCCGGGAAGTTTTTCTGCTTCCCGCATTGTTTTGTTGTTGTACACCCCTCTACAAGCAAAAGCCGTGCCAAACTTTTTTTTCGGGTAAATTTGGTTGAAAACATAAAAATATGTGCCATTGTGACACACTGTGTGCCGCGGGGACACACCGGAATGTGTGCCGTGCCGCAAGGTGTGACACACTACTTGCGCCGCCGGAAGTCCGCCGGAGTGGTATGGAAGAAGCGGCGGAAAACTTTGCAGAAGTACCCCGTTTCGGCAAATCCGCAGGCGCTGGCGATCTCTTTTATGGAAAGGTCATTGGTTTGAAGCATCCGCACCGCGTTGCGCACGCGCAGTTCCAGAAGGTACTCATGGGGACTTTTGCCAGCCAGTTCGCGAAAGACTCTGCAGAAGTGACTGCGGCTGTAACCGGCAAAATCCGCCATATCCTCCACGGTCAGATTTTCGGTGAGGTGTTCCAGACAGAATTGATGCACCCGCATGACCGGGTCATCCTGGGGCAGAGTGCGGTTGAAGCGGCTGCCGGAAACCAGCGACATCATAAAGCGGTATGCCAGCACACTGACATCGGTTGAATCGACCAGCTCTTTATCTTTTCCTTTCTGCATGATCTCCCGGGCGATCTTTACCGTTTCATCTGAAGCAAAAAGGGATGATACCGGTGAGAACTTCTCCCGCAGCTGCCGGGCGATACGGATGGTCTCACTGCCGTAGAGACCGAGATAGAGGAACTCCCAATGAGAGGAACTTTCCGGCAGGTAATAACGGTGACGGTCGGGCAGGGGCAGCAAAAACGCCTCACCGGGATTTACCTGATAGATCTTTCCGTCACGTTCAACTGTACCATAACCGCTCAACGTGTATTGCCAGAGGGTCAATTCCGTTCCGCCGCGCCACATGCCGCCGAAGGAGTAGGATTTCTGCGTGGTGCATTGATGACCGTACCAATAGAGCATCGCATTCAGCGGAACATCGGTTTTCGGATAGAGAAAAGTGCCGCCGACACTGAAATCTTTTTTTACCATAATATACTCATCTCTCCTTGCTGATACCTTAATGTACCACAAATGTATGAAAAAATCAAATGAGATTTTTTTACGCTAAATAGCACAGAATTACGCTTTTTATTGAATTTTTACGGTTGTATATTATGGGAGAAGCCAATTCAACAGCAAAAGAAAGGATACTGTTATGGCAAAAATCACTTTTATGGGTGCCGGAAGCACTATTTTCGCCCAGAACGTACTTGGCGACTGCATGTGCCGGGAGGCGTTGAAAGATTCTCATATCGCACTTTATGATATTGATGCCGAGCGGCTCAAGGAGTCCGAATACATCATCGGCACTTTGAACCGGAACATCAATGACAACCGGGCAAAGATCACCACTCATCTTGGTATCCGCAGCCGCAAGGCGGCGCTGAGAGGTGCGGATTTTGTGGTCAATGCCATTCAGGTCGGCGGTTATGAACCTTCCACAGTGATCGACTTTGAGGTTCCCAAAAAGTACGGCTTGCGTCAGACCATTGCCGATACGCTGGGTATCGGCGGGATCTTCCGCGCTCTGCGGACTATTCCGGTGATGCTGGATTTTGCCCGGGATATGGAAGAGGTCGCCCCAAATGCGTGGCTTTTGAACTACACCAACCCCATGTGTATGCTTACCGGGGCGATGCTGAAGGCAACTTCGGTAAAAACTGTCGGTTTGTGTCACAGCGTGCAGGTCTGTGTCCAATCCCTGCTGGAAACTCTCGGCTTGGAGTGTACCCCGGAACGTCTGAGCGGCATCCGGAGCAAAATCGCCGGTATCAACCACATGGCGTGGCTTCTGGAGTTGAGCGAAAACGGCAGAGACCTCTATCCGGAGATCAAAAAAATTGCGGAAAAGAAGGTCAAAGCGTGGCGCAAAGCTCCCAAAGAGGAAAAATCCGGCAATATGATCCGTCTGGAAATGATGAAGCGTTTCGGTTATTACGTCACCGAATCCAGCGAACACAACGCCGAATATGCTCCTTTCTGGATCAAGCACAACTATCCCGGTCTGATCGACGAGTGGAATATCCCGCTGGATGAGTACCCCCGCAGATGTGTCAATCAGATCAGCGGCTGGAAAAAGCAGTATGAGAAACTGCTCAATGATCCGCAGCTTACCCATAAACTTTCCCGGGAATACGGTTCCGGCATCATCAACGCCATCGTTACCGATACTCCTTACCAGATCGGCGGCAACGTGATCAACAATGGTTTCATCACCAACTTGCCCGGTGATGCGGTGGTGGAAGTTCCCTGTCTGGTGGACCGCAACGGTATTCAGGGAACCTTTGTCGGCAAACTGCCTCCCCAATGCGCGGCAATGAATATGACCAATATCAATGTCCAGCTGCTGACCATCGAAGCGGCATTGACCTTGAAACGGGATCATATCTATCAGGCGGCAATGCTTGACCCCCATACCGCCGCTGAATTGAGCATCGATGACATCGTCAAACTCTGCGATGACCTTATCGATGCCCACGGTGATATGCTGCCGAAGTACAAGTAAATATCACCGATGATTTCAGCTTTTACAGCCGGTATGCCGCTTCAGTCGGTATGCCGGCTGATATGTGAGGTATAAAAAAACTGCGCTTGCAGCTTGACAATGACGATCCGGTGGTTATATTATATATGAAGGGAGGCTTATTGCCTCGGAAAAAGCGAATTTTTAACCGATCGGAGAGTAAAATGAAAAAAATTATGTTGACTGCTGTTTGCGGCATTGCCGCGTTGATCACCGGATGCACCACCGTTGAATCCACTCAGGTTTTCAACCGGGTGGGATTGGGTGATGCCGGGGATAAAGCGGTTTGTGTGACCCATGTGGAAATGCCCGGATATTACTTTTTCGGTCTGCCGATAGTTACCGGCAGTCCCAAAGGCGACGGCGAATGGAGCTTATTCCGCTACAACCAGACTACCGCCAATGTCATTTACCTCTTGACCAAAGAGGTCAAAGAGCGCAAAGCCGCCCGGGTGGTGGATGTGCATGTGACCACTCAGGATGTGCCGGTGATGATACCCTTTGTCAGCAAACGCATTATTCAGGCATCCGGAGTGGGTGTGGTGCGTACCGGCAGGTGAAAATATGAGTCCGGCGGGCATAGTCAAGGCGTTTGTGCTGGATACCAATGTGCTTTTGCATACGGCATCGAGCATCGAGTGTTTCAAGGATAACGACGTGGTCATACCCATGGCGGTTATCGAGGAGCTGGATAAGTTCAAAAAGAACTCCGATGAGCTTGGCAGAAATGCCCGCCGGGTGATCCGTTATCTTGACCGTCTGCGTGAAGAGTTCCCGGGAATGGCGGGTGATCCGGAAAAGGGATTGCCCCTCAACCGGATCAATGCCGATGCCACCGGAAAACTCTTTGTTCTCGGTGCCGGGATGATGGATGACGGCGTGCCGGATGAGTCGGATAAAGTTTTTGACAACGAATTGCTTCTGGAGTCTCCGGATAACCGTATCCTGCGGGTGGCATGTCTTTTGCGCCGCCGGGGGCGTCAGGTGGTTTTTATCAGCAAAGATATAAATTTGCGGTTGAAAGCCGACGCTCTGGGGCTGAAGGTAATGGATTTTGAACGGCAGAAGGTGAAGCACTTCGACCGTTATACCGGATTCAGTGAAGGTGTTGTCCCCCAGAAAAATATCGACCGCTGTTATGCGGAAAAAGAGCTGCCGGGTGAGGAGTTCCCGGTACTGCTGACCAATGAATTTATCCGTCTGACCTCAGAGAGTGATGAGCGGAAACAGATTTTGCTCCGGAAACACTCTGACGGTATGCTGCGGATTCTTTCGCACCGCGCCGAAAAGGTGTGGAACCTTGCCCCCCGGAATAAAGAACAGAAAATGGCGCTGGATCTGCTCCTTGACCCGTCAGTGCGCCTGATCACTCTGGTCGGCGGTGCCGGAACCGGCAAAACTTTGCTGGCACTGGCGGCGGCTCTGCAGCAGACGGTCAATGAGGAAATTTACGAAAAGATCCTCGTTTCCCGTCCGATCATTCCGCTGGGTAATGACATCGGTTTTCTGCCCGGCAGCAAGGAGTCCAAGTTATCCAGCTGGATGCAGCCGATCTTTGACAATCTGGAGTTTCTGCTGGGCGGGGAGGCAGAGCGCAAACCCAAAAGTTCCTCCCGCAATTCAGTGGATGGTCTGCTCAACTCCCATAAACTTGAACTTGAAGCCCTGACTTACATCCGCGGCAGAAGTATTCCGCGGCAGTTTATTATCATCGATGAGGCGCAGAATCTGACTCCTCACGAGGTGAAGACCATTATCAGCCGTTGCGGGAGCGATTCCAAAATGGTATTGACCGGCGACCCGGCGCAGATCGACAACCCCTATCTGGATGCTTCGGGCAACGGTTTGAGTTACTGTGTTGACCGGTTGAAAGGCGAAAGCATTTTCGGACACGTCACGCTGAAAAAGAGTGAACGCAGTGAATTGGCGGCACTGGCGGCAAAAAAACTTTGAATTGCCAAAAAAAAGGAGCCATTATGCAAAAAGTTACCGCAGTTTTTATTATCTGTCTGACGGTTGTCATCTCCCTGCACGGCGAGTGGTGGGATGAGGGTAAATTTAATTGGAAAAAAGCAACTTACCTTGACAGCGGTATTCTTTTCGGGAGCATGAAAAAGAGTTCTCCCCGGCTGATGCGGCTCTGGGTGATGCGGGTGGATTTGAGCAAAAATTATAAATTTGCCACCGCAAAAAAAGCCAAAGAGTACGGGCAGAAAGTTCCAACTCATCCCCATCTGGTGATCCATACCAAAAGACAGAAAACTGTCGATTTTATGACCGAAGCACAGAAAAAGGGCGTCAATATGATCGCCGCAGTCAATGCTCCCGGCTGGGGACCGTGGGATAAAACTCCCAGCATTTACGCCACTAATCTGGGATTGCTGATCTCCGACGGGGTGGTGGTCTCCCCGAAACGCCCCAACAACCGTCCCTCCTTTCTCTTTTATAAAGATGGACGAGTCGAATTGCGGGAGGTGAAAGAGGATGAAGATCTTTCTCAAGTGGCGCAGGCAGTCACCTGTTTTCATCTGGTGTTGAAAGATGGCGGTGTGATCAATGTCGGCGGCAACTATCTTGCTCCCCGTACCGGCATCGGACTTTCTGCGGATAAGAGGTTTATGTATTTGATGGTCATTGACGGCAGACAGAAGGATTTCAGCATGGGCTGTACCGTTTCCGAGGTGGGCGCCATTCTGAAATATCTCGGTGCTGAAAACGGGGTTAATATGGATGGGGGCGGTTCCAGCAGTTTTGTCATCTGGGATAAAAAAGAGAAAAAAGCCAAAATGCTCAACCATCAGCCCATGGGGGCGATCCGTCCGGTGGGGGCATCGCTTGGTATTATCAAGCCGGAGAAAAAGTGATCATGGCAGATAAAGACTTTGATATTGATGATATCTGTCTGGTTGAATTGGGAAGTTCCCGGAAAGTGGAACTCCCATCCGATGAAACTGTTGCCGATAACAGTGAAAAAGCGGAAATAGAGTTGACCTTTCCCGCACCTCCGGCAGCTCCCCCGCCGCCCCCGGCAGAGAAAGAGCCGGAGAAAGAGCAGGTGAAAGAGCCGGAAAAAGAAGAATTTACGATTCCGGAAAAAATCGAATTGAAATCTCCCGAACCGGCAAAAGCTCCGTCAAACACTCCGGCAGAGAAGGTTGAAGTTCCGGAAGAACCGGAAGAACCGGAAGTACCGAAGCTGAAGGTCAGAAAAAGTACCGAAGCCCCGCTTCGGAAAAGATCATCCGGGATATTCCGGCGGAAGCCGAAACATCTCTCTGCCGGAAACGGCTTTTTTGAGATGAAAAAGCGCAACTATGTATTGGGTTGTTGCCTGTTTGCCTTTTTTGTCCCGTTCTTTCTCGGTATCGGCTGTGCCGCGGCACTTCGCTATTGGAAACCGATCCGCATCCAGCTGAACCGCTTTGAAAAGTGGATGAGCGATCACAATCTGGCATTTGACGGCGGTGACGCCCCCTGGAAACACCAGAGCGAAATGAAAGAGAATCAGAAAAAAGGCAAGTGAAATCACTTGCCGATGCAGAACTTGTGAAAGATATTATCCAGAATGTCCGGTGCGACACTTCTGCCGGTGATCTCCCCGATTTTTATTGAGGCATCGGCAAGTTCGGTGGCGGCGATTTCGTAAATACCCTCATTGAAGGCGCGTTCTGCCGATTCCAGATGGGCAAGAGAGGCAGTAAGGAGCGCGGCACTGCGGGCGTTGACGGCAGTTTCCGGAATGGTCTGGGGAGCGCCGTTGAAAACGGCTTTTTCAAACTCATCGAAGAGCTGTTCCAGATTTTCGCCGGATTTGGCAGAAATTTTCACTGTGGGTAATCCGGTATCCGGGAGGTGTGCGGTATCGGCAATGTCACACTTGTTCCAAATGGCGATCAAGCCGGGGGCCTGCCGGTCAATGGCGGCAACTTCCGCAGCCGGGTCGCTCCCGGCGGCATCCAGCAGCCAGAAGGTGACTTTCCCGGCGCGGATGGTGCGGAATGATCTTTCGATACCCATTTTTTCCACCGGGTCGGAACTCTCCCGCAATCCGGCTGTATCAGTAAGATTCACCCCGATCCCCCGGATCACCGCCTGAGACTCCACCGTGTCTCTGGTCGTTCCGGGAATGGCGCTGACGATCGCCCGGTCAAAGCCGAGAATACGGTTGAGCAAACTGGATTTTCCCGCGTTGGGTTTTCCCGCAAGGACAACTTGAACTCCGTCGCGGATGATGCTCCCGGCTTGTGCCGAAGCGATAAGTTCATCAATGGCACGGCGGGTTTGAGCGATTTTTTCCGGCACCGTTTCGTCAAAATCCAACTCCTCATCGGGGAAGTCAAGCCGGGATTCACACTCTGAGCGCAGCAGGATTATCAGGTCGTAAAGTTCATCGATCCGGCTGCTGAGAGTTCCGGCAAGCTGTTTTTGCGCCATTTGCAAAGCGGTTTGGCTGGATGAGGAGATCAGGTCGGCAACCGCTTCAGCCTGAAGAAGATCAAGTTTTCCGTTGAGAAAGGCGCGGCAGGTGAATTCACCGGGTTCAGCCAGACGGCATCCGGCGGAAAGGACGCGCTTCATTACTGCATTGGCGGCGGCGGCTCCACCGTGACACTGCAATTCAACTACATCATCGCCGGTGTAACTGAATGGGGCTTTCATGTAAACCGCCAGTGTGGGGTCGCCGTCGACAGTTCCCAGCATCATCCGGCGGGCATTGGCGGCAGAAAGGGGCTTTTTCCCCTTCCAGACCCGGTTGGCGATCTCCAGCACCTGCGGGCCGGAAAGACGGATAATGGTGACTGCTCCCCCGATTGCAGTGGCGGGAGCGGCGATATTGTCAGATTGGTTCATCGGGATTTTTCCTGCTGTTCTTTGATGAGCATTTGAAAGAAATTCAACTGCTTTTCCGCCCGCTGAAGCATGGTGCGGTCAGAGGACTTTTTGAAAAATTCCACCGCTTCACGCATGTCGGCTTCAGCGGCAGGAAGATCGGCAAGGGCGTAGTTGAGCCGGGCGCGGAGCGCCAGCAGTTGACCGAGCAGACCGGGATTGGCATTTAACGGCATGGGAGTACCGGCAAGGATGGTTTTTGCTCCGATGACGGCTGCAGATTCAAATTGGAAACTGTTCAAAAGCGCATCGGCAAAGGCACAGCGTATCTGCGGGAGAAAGTCCTGGCGGCAAAAGATTTTGATCAACTCCGGCAGCTCGCTCCGTAAATTTTCGTGACGGATGGTCAGGTCAAGGGCGGCGAAGTAGAGCCGGGGAATGGCAGGAACTTTTTTTATCAGCGAAGAAATCGTTTTCCACGCCAGAGCAGAGTTGTTCATGGATTCGGCGGTAAAGACCAGCATCCTTGCCGCAGAGGGATTTGCCGGATCAAGTTTAAGTATTTCAAGCGCGGTATCCCGGGCTTTGAAAAGATTGCCGTCCCGCATGGATTGCTGCATTTTGTAGATCAGCGGTTCAACCTTTTTAACGGCGGCAGGATCGAGTTTATTATCCCGCTGCCGGTCGAAAATTTCCGGCAGATCAGCCGCTTCGCCGCGCCAGAGGATCATGCCGTTTTTGTCCATGAGAAATGCCATGGGAAAGAGCATGATCGTGTTTCGCATGAATTCCGGAGTAAGTTTTCTGGTGGTGTCCACCCCGATGCGGAGACGGGCATCGGGGTGACGGCGGTGGAGATTTTCGGCATCTTTGCGCTGATCGGGGGTAATGACGCTGATAAGGAGCTTATCCTGATGTTGGCGGGGGGGATTTTCCAAACGGGAAAAGAT
>JAZUPS010000346.1:0-7790 GCA_045605305.1 Victivallaceae bacterium | reverse complement strand
CATTGCCGCGACCGCTTTTTCCGCCACTTTGAAGGCTTTGCGGTGGCAATTCAATTCGTTTTCGCTCTTGACCCAGCGCAGAGGACGGAAAACTTCGTCCGCGGCGACAACTTTCACTCCGGGCAGCTGGGCGGCAACCGCATCCAGCGTCGGTTTGGTCATTACAGCAGTACCGACCAGACCGAGAGTTTTCAGTTTGCGGTCGCCCATCGCCATTTTGACCACTTCAGGATAGGTGGAAAGGGCAATGCCGGGATAATCCGGTTCGGCAGATTCGCGGTAGTTCAGCATCATGGCGATTTTGGGCAGCACAGCGCGTCCGGCGGCGTATTTGTAGCTCTCAGGACCGATCAACAGCACCGCATCACCTTCAGCGGGAACAAAGACACCGGCCTGTTCAAAGGTCGGCCAATATTCGGAAAGGTAACGGACGTTGGCGAAGTCAGACTCAGTTCCGTGAACCAGACAGGCATCCAGTCCGGCGGCTTTGATGTTCGCCTGGAATTTGGCGATACGCTCAAAATACTCATTTTTGGGGATCACATAAGCCATAATAAAATCTCCTTTTTTTGGGGTTAGTTAACGGCTTTGATTACATTGGTCATATTGACTCCGAGGATCGCGCCGGGGGTCAATTCATCCGGAGAACCGCCGACGGTTTCCAGTTCCATAAAGCCCGAAGGATCATTATAGATACTGTAACGCACCGGAGTTTCCGGGTCGGCATCGGGGGGATAATCGGCAATATCCACCGGATGCAGTCCATCTGCCAGCGGAGCGGATGTACGGGTGATCTGCAGATTTTTTTCCGGCATGATCAGCTCTACAAAAGCGCTTTTTTCCGGCAATGCCAGCTGGATGCGGTTTTTATCATCATGTTTCATGGTGACGACTTTGCCGTCTGAAGCAAGCAGATCGCCGCTCGGCTGATAGAGGTCACGCACCTTTTCTCCCGGATCACCGAAGCGGGCAATGCTGTTTTTATCCACGGTGAACTGGGAAAGTGACCAGGGCGCAATGGAAAATGTCCCGGCAGCCAATTCACAGCAGCCCATATATTCAATGGCATCAAACTGTTCGATGATTGCGCTGTTATCCGCCTCTCTCACCTGAACTTTGCGGATAAAGCGGCAGGGAATACCCAACTGCTGATTATTGATCAGGTCGATTTCAGCGGCGATTTCCAGTGAATCGCTCCGAAGTGAGACCAGATCGTACTGGGCAGAGATGATCGCCGCCGGAACCCTCCACGAACCGGTGGAGTATTCGTAACCGAATTTTGTTCCTTCCGGAGCGGGCCAGAAACCATCGCCGCCGGGATTGAGATACCCGGTTTTGCTGGTGCTGATCTTTTCCGCTGATTCCGGACGGAAGAGGCTGACCACTTCGCCTTTGTAAGCGTAAAAGAGTCTGCCTTCCAGTCCCGGTGTTGCGACCACTGCCGCATCGCCGCAGGATATTACCTGCGGACGGCGGCCGTTGCGGGAACAGATCTCAACGAGCTGCTCAATATTCATCGCTCAAAGCTCCGGCAGTTTTGTAGACACCACCGGCGGCAGTCAGGGCGGTCAGGAGTTTATCCATCTCTTTTACTGCCACATCGCCGCAGTTTTTGGTAATGAAGCTGTGGGGTTTGACCTCCGCTTCACCGTAATCCAGCACTCCGGTGGGCATTTCATAATATTCCCACGGATGCAGATAGAAACAAAGCACCGGGCGCACCTTGTGAGCTTCAACGTAGTCGATGTAACTCCACACCTTCTTCATCAGAGCCTCCGCACCCTCGGTACGGAAGAGCGGCCACTGGTCGCGGTCACGGTTGTAGGGGTCGTTGCTCTCCATGACCAGATCGCAGAAGTTGGGGATCTCAACGATCTTCATATCGCCTTCGTGAGTCCAGTCATTTTTATCCGGATGGTAGGGCTTGAACATGGTGCGGTAGAAATAAAGCGGCAAAGTGGCATCAGCTTTGTAACCCAGCTCTTCCAGCACATTGACCACTTTGGTGCTGCCCCAGAGACGGGGACAGCGGAAACTGGTTGGATCGACTCCGGATGCCTCTTTCACCAGACGGGTCGCCTCCCGGATACGTCCTTCGACCTCAAAGGGGAATACCGGCCAGTTGTTCGGCAGGGGGAAAATCGCATCACCGAGGGTCTCATGAACCAGAGAGTGACAGCCGGTTTCATGCATACCGCCGTCGGCATCCCGAACCATTTCCACAATATTTTTGTTGTTGCTCGCCGCATGACCGGTCCAGAAGAAGGTCGAGGGAGCTTTGTGTTTGCTCAAAAGTTCCAGCAGCCGGGGAGTACCTTTCTGCACCCC
Organism: Victivallaceae bacterium; assembly: GCA_045605305.1. Lineage (GTDB taxonomy): Bacteria > Verrucomicrobiota > Lentisphaeria > Victivallales > Victivallaceae > UBA1784. The sequence continues at coordinate 5,462 of JAZUPS010000346.1, read as the reverse complement.
GTTGTAAAAATCAGTAAAACTGCCAACGTCGGTTTCCATATCAAAACCGAACACCACATCAAATCTTCCGTCCATTTTTCAATCCTTTATGTTAATATTAACATAGTGCAGTTGTAATAAATATAACCTCTGAAACTGTGATTTCAAATGAAAAGAGTATTTTTTGCTGAAAAAAATGTTCTTGATATTGTTTTATCGGGTCGGGAGTGCTATATTCAATATTATCATGAGCAATAAACAAATATCCATTACCGACATAGCCCGCGCCTGCGGCGTAAGTGCGATGACGGTGAGCCGGGCACTGCGGCAGAGTTCGCAGGTTCGTCCGGAAACACTGTCAAAGATCCTGACCAAAGCGGAGGAACTTGGTTACTACAAAAGTTCCCGGCTTGGCCGTCCCATGCGTTCTGAAACGGCGGCGGTACGGCGGGTGCGGCTGGTGCTGGGAGGTGCTGGCAGTACCGTTTCCATCTTCCACTCCCGGCTGGTGAACTTCATTCAGCGCCATCTGGTACTTCACAACTGCGAATGTGTGATCTACTCCAACGACGGCGGGTACAGCTCCTTTCTCATTCTGCTGGAGGCGCTGAAAAGACAGGCGGCAGATACCACCATCATCATCGGGGACTTCCCGGATAATCAGTTGAAAACTCTGCTGATGACCTTTCCCGGCTCCATATTGCTGGATAATCCGGGAGTGGAGGAGTTTGATGCCACTTTCAGCAGTTTCAACTTCGACAACCGCGCCGGAGCGCGGGCAATGCTGCGGCATCTGCTGGATTCCGGCAGACGGGAGATCGTGCTGCTCAACGGCAGAAAAGATCACTTTTTCAGCCGGGCAATGGAAAATTCCTATTGTGAACTGCATGAAGAATACGGCATAAAAATCGACCGCCGGAAGATCCTTTACGCCGACTTTACCGCTCCGGGAGCGGCAAAAGAGATGGAGAAGTTTCTCGCGCAGAAAATCCCTTTTGATGCAGTTTTCAGCAACGATGAAATGGCGCTGGGAGTTTACCGGACACTTTTAAGTTGCGGCATTGCCATCCCCCGGCAGGCGGCGGTCGCCGGATGTGACAATCTGCCGCTGGGACAGATGCTTTTCCCCGCGTTGAGTACAGTTGATCTGGATTACGGGAAACTGGCTCAGGCGGCGGTGAAATACATTCTCAGTCCGGCGGGCAGTTCTGCGCCGCAACGGGTGTCGATCATGCCGGAACTGCTTATCCGGGAAAGCACTGTCAGATAAGTTCATCCTCTGCCGGAGCGGCGGCGGGCAAAAGTTCCTCACTGCCCTCACCGGGCAGAGCCTGCACATCCCGCAAACTTCTTTCAATGGCGCGGGAACGGGTTCCGATCTTTTCGATATGGTTGACCACCGATTGCAGACTGCGGCGGGTGACATCGACCTGATCACCGAACTTGCCGAACTCCGTTTTCACCGCTCCGAGGATCTTCCACACCTCATTGGAGCGCTTCTCAATGGCAAGGGTTTTGAATCCCATTTGCAGAGAGTTCAAAAACGCCACCAGATTGGATGGGCCGACCACGGAGATCTGGTAATCGCTCTGAAGTTTTTCAAAGAGTCCGGGTATGCGGAGAATTTCGGCATAAATACCTTCACTCGGCACAAACATCAAGCCGAATGCGGTGGTATTGGGCGGATAAATGTACTTTTCCCGGATGTCGGCAGCACTCTTTTTCACTGTTTTGGCAAAGGATTCCTGAGCGCGTTTGACCTCCGGCGACATGCGGGGGAACTGCTCGTAGCACTCCAAAAGGCGCTGGTAATCCTCCACCGGGAACTTGCTGTCAACCGGCAGCCAGACCGGTTCTTCATCGCTGGGGCCGGGCAGTTTGATGGCAAATTCCACCATCTCTTTGCTCCCCGGCACCGTGGAGGCATTAGCGGCATACTGATCGGGCACGAGGTACTCTTCAAGGATGTTGGAAAGCTGTATTTCCCCGATATTTCCCCGGGTTTTCACGTTGGTAAGCACCCGTTTCAAGTCGCCGACTCCGGCGGCAAGGGTCTGCATTTCACCCAGACTTTTGTGAACCTCTTCCAGACGCTGACTGATAAGTTTGAATGATTCGGTAAAGTGTTTTTCCATGGACTCCTGCAGCCGTTCATCCACAGTTTTTTTCATATCATCCAGCTTGGCGCGGTTCTCTTCCTGAATATTGCGGAGCTTTTCATCCAGCAGTTCCCGGTTGCGGTTGAGATGCCCGGAAGTGCTTTCCTCAAAGAGCCGGATCTTTTCCTCAAGGGTTTTGATCAATTCGGCGGCTTTTCTGTCGCTGCGGTCGCCGTACTGCTGCAAGCCGGAGGTAAGTTTTTCGGAACTTTTCTCCTCTGCCAGACGCACTGTCTGCTGAAAATCCTGCAGGAACTTCATAAAATCAGCAAAGGAACTTTTTACCATTTCCTGCTGAAAATTGAAGTTCTGCTGCAGTTCCAGACGGCTGCGGGAGAAGTTATCCTCCAACTCCCGGCGGCTGGCTTGAAAACCATTTTCACAGCTCTGCATAAGTTTCTCATCCCCCCTGCGGAAAAGGAGAATGACCAGCAGTACCAGCACAGCAATGAGCAAGGCAACGATCAGCCAGAGCATCAAATTCACCTCAAATCAAGAGCGAAGGCGGTTCAAAATCCGCCACTTCCTGACTGACTTCAGAGATCGTTCTGCCGGTGTAGATCTGGCGGGGACGGACGATTTTGGTGTTATCACCGATCATCTCGCGCCAGTGCGCCACCCATCCGGGCAGACGGGCAAGGGCGAACATCACGGTGAACATATTTTCCGGAATACCCATTGCCCGGTAGAGAATACCGGTGTAAAAGTCCACATTGGGATAAAGTCCCCGCTCCTGGAAGTAACTGTCATTCAAAGCGATCTCTTCGATCCGGTGGGCAATATCCAGCAGCGGATCATTGATACCGGTGTTTTTGAGGTAGTTTTCACACTCTTTGCGGACGATTTCCGCCCGGGGGTCGTAAGTTTTGTAGACCCGGTGACCGAAGCCCATCAACCGGAAAGGATCGTTTTTATCCTTGGCTTTGCGGATGAATTTGCCGATGTCACCATCGTTGCTGATCATGCGGAGCTGTTCGATCACCGCCTGATTTGCTCCGCCGTGAAGCGGCCCGGAAAGGGCGGAAACTCCGGCAGCAATGGTGGAGTACAAGTTCACCTGAGCGCTGCCGATGGCACGCACCGCCGTGGTGGAACAATTCTGTTCATGATCGGCGTGGATAATGAAAAGCACGTTGAGCAAACGTACCGCTTCCGGACTGATATGGTAAGGCTTCACCGGAGAATCGAACATCATGTTGAGGAAGTTCGCGCAGTAAGAAAGATCGTGCCGGGGATAGACAATGGGTTCACCGATGGACTTTTTGTAGGCAAATGCGGCAATGGTGCGGACAATGGAGATCACGCGGGCGCAGGAGCGTTCAATATTGCGCGCCGTGGTGGTGACATCCACCGGCGGATAGAATGCCGCCATGGCATTGACCATGGTCGAAAGAATGTGCATCGGGTGAGCGCCTTTGGGGAAGTGGTCGAAAAAGTGACGCATATCCTCATGGAGAAGGGAGTTGTAGTTGAGGAGGTTGGAAAAATCCACCCGCTCGGCTTCCGTCGGCAGGGTGCCGTGTACCAGCAGATAAGCCACATCCACGAAGGAGACCTTTTCTGCAAGCTCCGTAATGGGGATGCCCCGGTAACGCAAGATACCCTTTTCACCGTCGATATAGGTGATCTGACTGCAGCAGTTGGCAGTATTGGCGAAACCGGGATCAAAAGTTATCAGACCGGTCTGTTTGCGCAAAGAGGATATATCCAGAGCTTTTTCATTTTCGGTGCCGCTGATAACCGGCAGAACCACCTCTTTGCCTTCAAAATTGAGAACTGCTTCAGAAATTTTATGTGCTTTCATCATGTCGGAAAAATTTACCTTTCGTTAAGTCGTTCAGCCGTGGGTAAAACCGGCGGTCGTTTCCAGAAATTGAGCTGCAAGTTCCGGCCATACGGAAATATCTTTGCGCCCCATTGCCAGACCTTTGCCGTGGGGAGCGTGGGGGAAAACATGCAGTTCACAACTGTTGTTGCAATTCCACATTGCCTGAGCGAACTCCATGGAGTTGCGGATATTCACACATCCGTCATCGGCAGAGTGCCAGAGAAATGCCGGTTTGGTTTCCGGAGTAACAAGTTTGTGCATATCGACTTTCGCATAATCTTCAAGCGTACTGCCGGTACCGAAAAGATACTCTCCGCATCCCGGATTGCCGAAATCATCACTCATGGAGATAACTGAATAGCAGAGGATCATCGCATCGGCTTCTCCGGAAAATTCATCAAATTTATCCCCTTCAGAGGCATCGATTTTATTTGCCAGCATCGTGCCGGATGCCGCCAGATGTCCCCCGGCGGAAAATCCCAGCACCGCCAGTTTGCCAAGTCTCCACTCCGCCGCATGGGAACGGATGATTTTCACCGCCCGGATCAGATCCCGCTGGGGCGCCGGATAAGTGTAGGGGGCAACCCGGTACTGCAAAACAAAGGCATGATAACCCAGAGCATTGAATTTCTCTGCTATCGGATTGCCCTCATGGAACGCCCGGTGGTGGTAACCGCCGCCGGGAAGAACCAGCACTCCGCCGAGAGCATCACTGGCTCCGCCAAGCAGAAAAGTATCGATATAGGGCTGAAAATCATCTTCCACTCTGCCGGAAGGTGACTTTTCCAGATGATCACGAAGTTCGATCCTCATTGAAATATCTCCATAAAAAGTTGCAAAACAAAAATATGCTCATTTGAGGCAATTTCAAAAGTACTCAAAAATTCTTGAAACTCATCGTTGCAATCTTAAAGCGGAGCGTTTTCGGCTGGTTACTTATTCAGTAGCCGCCTCAAACTACCGCTTCAATCTCATCAACGCTGATTTTTCAATCTCTTTTTTGAATTACTTTTGAAATTACCTCATGTATAATATAGCACGCGTAAAAATTTTTTCCAACTTTTTTGTTATAATTACCGCGGCGGATTTGCCGACCTGCCTGACACCACTCTTTAATTCTCCTTTTTACCTCTTGTAATAACAGCATCGCGCAACATTTTTTCACACGGAATTGGCATCACCTGCAATCGCAGAACACCGGAATCAATAAAAAAGCAGACAGTCGAGGATTCGACGGAGGGCGAAGCCCGACGAGCCGGAGCGTAGCGAAGGCAACTTCGGGAAAGTGAGTAATCCTTTTTTTGCACCGTAAAAAAGAAAAGACAATAACAAATCCGGAAATTACTGTCATAAAATGAAGCTTTTGCCGATTAAACGGCAAATATGAAGCAGCACTGCGTGCTATGAAGCGCTCCTGTGGCGCATGAAGCAAATCCTGACGGATTTATGTTTTTTGCCTGCGGCAAAAAAAAGCAGACAGTCGAGGATTCGACGGA
>JAZUPS010000345.1:0-11901 GCA_045605305.1 Victivallaceae bacterium | reverse complement strand
AGGTTTGATCAACTCCCAGATATATTCGGTCTTATCCACATACAGAAAATTTCCCTGTATCAGATCTTCAAAACTGAAAACGCTGCTGGTAATATCTTTCATTATCATACTCTCCTGTTAAGGTAATATACACCGTGCAGGCACCTTTTTCAATCAGACCGCTCCATAAAAAAAGAAAAATCGACTTGCAGGGCAGAATATTCCGGCAATAACGCTTACAAAATATTCAGCTTCATCACCTCTGCCAGAATTTCCATATCCCGGCGGAAATCACCGAATCCCAATACCAGATGTTCGCGAGAGATATTTTTGATGCAGTATTCAAGGTCATCAAATTCCAGTAATCCGGTGGTTTCACAATGGGCAAAAGGATGACGGGAAGTTTCCAGCACTTTGCCGTGAGCGATCAGCAGATCTTTGCCGTTAAGGTGCAGTTCGATTCCGGTAAACTCCTGATTTCCGGCAAGATCACAATCCACTCCGCAGCCAAGTCCGTCACGCTTCATCTCGTAAGTTCCGCCCCAGTCGCAGAGCCGTGCCTTGCCGGAGGGCGACATTTCCGCCGGAACCACCCCTACATAACCGCAGTGCCCCATCCGTGCCAGATTGTGCTTTTTCCCGCTGTACTGCGGCGCATCCAGCGGATCACCGAAGTGACCATTCAAAGCTCCGGCGTAGCTCAATGGATAGATATTGGACATCATACAGGGTTTATTCAGCAAAAAGGAGATCATTGCCATATTCAGCATAGCGCAGTAATCCCCGTCGCAGGAGGCAATATATCCCTCTTCCCGCGCCAGTGCCTGCGCCAGACAGGGAACATCCCTGCCGCCGGAAGTAAGCAATTCGCCGTAACAATTCACTCCGAAGCCGAAGGCTTTTTCCTCTTCCAGAACCGATTTTATTCCAAACCATGTCCGCAATGCTTTCACCAGTTCCCCATGTTCCGGAACCTGCTCGATGTAACGTGCCTTATGTTCTTCCCAGTACGCAAGCAGTTCCCCGTCGCTGAATTTCGCCCCAGCCTCCCTGAAAGATTCCAGAGGACGGACTATCAACTGCGTACCGATATTATCTTTGATAAGTTTGCCGCCGGCAAGGGCGTTCCACGGAAAGTTCTGTTTGCCGAAAACCACCATTTTCCCATTGGCAAGGAACTTTTTCACCCGGAGCGCCCGGAGCAGCATGTTGCCTTCGGCACAATTTTTCACCAGATGCACCTGACAGCCGAGCGCCCGCAGAAAATCCGCCGCCGACCACTTCCAGAAATCCGGCTCATCAAATTCGATCAACGGCCAGAAAAGCACCGGTATGCCGCGTTTGACCAGCGCTTCCGGGCACTCATTCCAGATTTCCGTCGGATAGCACGGACTGCTGATAGGCATGATCAGGTCAACGTCGTCGCCGAGATTGGCGATCAACTGATTCCAATGTTCCGGATCTTTCACGCAGACAAGCTCATTGAAAATGGCGTTATCACCGGCACAACGGGCAACATCCGCCACCTTTACCGAAGGTTCACCCTCCCGGGCAAGTACCGGCTGGATACGGACTTTCGGCACATCCAGAACCGGATTATATGATGATGGTTTAAGAAAACGGGTAACTTTGCTGAACATGGCGATCTTCTCCTTTTTTATGAAATTACCTCTGCTGTTGATAATATAAAATCGCACCTTTGTTTTTTCAACAGCTTGCATCTTGACTTTTTCATGCTATATTAGCACAAAATGATTAACAGGGCAATATCAGTTTTTCGGAGGCGATCATGGCAAATATTCCGCTTCTTCACTACAGTGATGAGGGAGATTGTTCAACTTACATTCCCAAACACACCCACCGGACAATGGAGTGGGTGCTGGTGAAAAAGGGGGTGTTTCATGCGGCATTTACCGGTTTTGAAAAACTGACCGGCGGCGAAGGAGATATTTTTGTCATTCCATGCGGTATCGGGCATGACCAGTCTGAAGTACCCGATGGAGAAAATATCTTTGTTCTGGTCGAAGGTTTTGAGCAGGGAAGTTCCCCGGCGCCCTATATCGTGCATACGGGCAAAGATCAGCTGCTTATGCAATACTTCGAAGCTCTGCCGCATTTGAATCGCAACGCTTCTTCCCAAAGTGAAACCGCAAATTTCCTGCTGGCGCTTTGGGAGAGAATGAAGTTCTTTGCCGCCGGAAAAAAAGAAATTTCACCCCGTCATCCGGGATTGGATAAAGCGGTGAAAACCATCCGGAAAAACTTTACCGGCGATCTTGCCATACCTGACCTTGCGGCAAAAGCCGGAGTAAGTCAATCCCACTTGAATCTTCTCTTCCGGAAAAATTTCGGTTGCGGCGCAGTAAGTTTTATCCGGAAAACCCGGTTGAAATACGCCCGGGAACTGCTGAAAAATCCCTACGTTTCCATTGCCGAAGCCGCATGGAACTCCGGATTTGCCGACCCCAACTACTTCAGCCGGATATTCCGCAAAGAATACGGCCTTTCCCCTACGGAGTTCCGCGGGGAAAAGCAACTTGATTTCAAAGAGGCAATTTCAAAAGTTCCCAAAAATTCTTGAAATCAATTATCCCAGCTGGTATTACCGAAAATACCGTCATTGAAAAAGACCGGTTTACAGCCGTATTCCGCATGGATACGCGCCGCAAGCTCCAATCTTTCCATGTGATCGGGCAGATAGTTCGGATAATAGGGGAAAGAGTACTGTTCATGGCTGCCGACGTAGAAGATCTCAAAGCCGTTTCTTTCCGCATGATCGAAGATCTCCCGGATCTTTCCGGCAGTTTCCGCCAGCGGAACCAGATTACAGCAAACCCCTTTATTGGTGTCGAAGAAAAAGACATTCAAAAGCGGGTCGAAACGGCAGAAGTGTTTTTCCAGATAATCGTACTCCTCCATAAAACCGTAGTGGAGCTTCAATCCCAGAGAATCCACAGCACGGTCACTGCCGGAAACAGAACGCGCCTCCACCGCCGCCATATTGCCCCCATTCTGACGGTCTGCCAGACTGGGACCGCCCATTACCCGCAGCCGGAAGGTGGTACTGTAATAACGGACTCCCCGGCGGATACATTCCAGAGCCGCCGCCGGATGGATATTCGCCCAATGGAGAACCAGCGGCGGAGTGTAAGCGGCACTTCCGGCAAAACGCTCGATCTCATTCTGCACCAGATCCCAATCCCTGCCCAGCTCCTCTGCCGAGGCTTCCGCGTATGGACGGTCGGGAAATTCACTGTACGCGTGAAAGGAGAACTTCAACCACTCTGAATTGTCGATAAATTCGCTTTTCCATCTATCCGGCATATCTTTGAGCAGAAACTCATTATGGGCGTTGTGGTAAAAGCAGTTCAGCGTGAACTTGGTTCCGTAACGGTCATGGATCGCTTTCAAATCCCGGAAATAGTGGTGATCAAATGCCCGTGCCGGACGCTCTTTGGCAAGATCGGTAAAGACAAAAATGTGATCGTCAATATATATATGATAACGCTTGAAGGATTTTTTGTCCCAGACCGCTGACAACTCCTGGGAATAGTTGCCGTAGGGAGTAATGGTGGAAGCGGTGATTTTGTTGATCTTTTCCCGCAATTTGATCTCTGCTGAAAAATGCCGTCCATCCATACTGGCGGCAACTCCGTTGACCGTCACCGGGCAGCCGTGGTCGCTCAACCCCTCCACTGTGACCGTCAATGAATCATTGTTTTCAACTCCGTGGCGGTGGTTGAGTACCGCTCCCTGATGCAAATTGGTGATCTCGATCATAAAATTATCCCCTTACTCTTCTGAATACCGGTTTTCTGGTGGCAAAGCTGATACCTTTCATAAAGATCGGCAGAGCAATGGCAAAGAAAACCGCTGCAATGTAAAACACTCCGGATATACCACACTGCACCATCGTTACTCCGCTGAGATCATCCGCCAGCATAGTGCCGAACCCCTGGGTGGATGACCCGAAACCGAATACCCCGCCGCGCTTGCGCGGAGGCGTTATCGAAGAGAGAACTTTCTGCAAAACCGGCTGCAATCCACCGGCGGCGATATACAAAAGCGATCTTCCAGCGGCAAAGAGCCAGAGATTGTTGGCAAATCCCTGCAGAGCAAGAGCTACTGCGGAAACGATCATCACCGGCAGCAGGATCTTATTTGCCGGAAAACGGTCAACCAGATACCCGGTGCCGATTCCGGAAATGATTGCCACGGCACAAACTATCGCACTGGTCACGCCAGTCCAGAATGCGGCACTGTCTTTACTGGTCAACTCCTCAACTTTCAGCGCCACATAGGGAATTTCAAAGCTCCGGATAAAGCCCATTATCAGAAAGAGTATCAGCATGACCCACACCGCACGGGTAAACTTGGGGATAAGGCGATTCAAACCGTGAGATTCGATATGGCTTTTGACATGCACCGCCTGAATTGCTCCATCCCGGGTAAAGAGAATGGATACACCGCCGGCAATATACATCGCACCGCAGACCCAGAATGCCACAGTGTAGTCAAAGTAGTGTATCAGCAATCCGCCGATAACATATCCCAGCATCGATCCTCCCCAGATCGCCGTGGTCAATACGCCGAGGGCGAACCCCTGATGTTCATTGGGAGTATTGCGGACGATCATGGTCTGAGATGCCGCCGTCGTTCCGGCACAGGCGGCAGTGATAAAACGCAGTGTAACCAGAAACCAGACGGTCTTGGAGTAAGCCATCAGCGGAAAGATCAACCCGGTGACAAAAGTTCCGCGCAGCAGCATCGGCTTAACCCCGAAGCGGTCTGCCAGCATACCCCATACCGGGCAGAATATTGCATAAGCGAATGTTCCGAAAAAGTTAAAGGCGGTCACAGCGGTTGCCAATTCCACCTCATCGGTGATGCCCAGTTCGTTCTTGATAAAAAGTGGCACAAAGGGGATCAAAGCCTGAAACCCCGCAAAAATAACCAACTGGGAAAACCACAACATCGCCAAATTCAACTTCCACGACACCCGGGGCGGCATTTTTTCATCCTTTCAAAAAAAATAATTGATCCAAGCCTTTCATCTAATGTATATGCCAAGCGTGTTTTTTGCAAGAGAAAAGTTGATCAAAAAGGGAGTTAATTTCAAAACTCATACCTGAAAATGCAACCGCCGGAAAGTTCCGCTTCAAGATCGCAACGATAATTTTCAGGAATTTTTGAGGAGTTTTGAAATTACCTCGACATTCAACAGTGCGCCGGCTTGAAAACAAGCTCAACAGATGCTATATTTACGCAGACAACCGGCAACAGAAAGACAAAACGTATTTATGATTGAAAAGGATATCTGCAAACTTCTGGCAGATTTAGTCGCCATTCCCAGCGTCAACCCCGGCTTTTCCGATGCACCGGCAGAATTTACCGGAGAAGAAGCGCTGGCGGAATATATCATCTGCTGGGCCAAAACACATAAGATACATTGCCAAAAGATCTGTGCTGCAGGATCCAGACCTTGCGTACTGCTTGAAACCGGCCCGAAAAATGCCCCGGTCATCCTGCTTTCCGCCCACATGGATACGGTCTGGACTGCGGATATGGATTCACCTTTCGTGCTGAAAGAAAGAAACGGCTTTCTGCATGGTTTGGGCGCGGTCGATGACAAAGGCGCTCTGGCGGCAGCTTTGACTGCCATAAAAAGACTCAACGGTAAAAAATTGAATTTCAAATTTCAATTACTTGCCAGTTGCGATGAGGAGTATGGGCTTTGCGGCATAAAGAAAGTTATCCCCGCTGAATCATCCCCGCAACTGCATATAGTTTCTGAACCGACTGCGCTGAAAATCGTTACCGCCAGCAAAGGCAGTGCCAGATTCAAGGTAACTGTAAGCGGTAAAAAAGCTCATTCCAGTATGCCGCATCTGGGGGAAAATGCCATTTTGAAGGCGACAAAACTCATTGAAGCATTGCAGAAATACAGCCTGACTCTTCCGGAAAAAAGAGGACATCCCCTGCTGGGCAGCGAAAGTTTGAGTATCGGTACGATCAGTGGCGGAACTCAGCCGAGTATCGTACCGGACAGGTGTGAATTTTCCTTCAATTACCGTATCCTTCCCGGCAATTCTCCGGAAAATCTGCTGAATGATTTGAAAAATCTCCTGAATAAAACCGGGATACCGTTTGAATTATCAGCCAGTTTTGATGCCGTTCCGTCAGAAATTTCCGCAGAAAACATCTGGGTGCGGAGAATGTGCAATACCTTGAAGAAAAATTCCTTTGACCCGCAGTTATACGGCGTACCCTATGCTTCTGAAGCATCCCAATCAGCGAAGTATGATATTCCGGTTTTTCTGCTCGGGCCGGGGGATATAGATACTGCGCATACCGCCGGTGAATGTATAAAATCATCAGAACTGGCAAAAATGAGTCTGATATTGGAAGATTTCCTGTCAGCAGAAGATATTTTTTGAAATTATTTCCGGAAAAATAAAGAACTTAACTCCTATAATATAAAGGAACATATCATGGCAAATATCATCCGTAAACTCGGCACGGTCGATTGCGACATCGTTGAGGCAAACCCCATTGTCTGGCAGGGCAGATTGCTCCGCTTTGAATACATCAGAGAGCGGAACGCCGAAAAGGGCTACTATGCCAACACCTCCGGAACCTCATATTTCCGCTTTGTCGATCAGGAGACCGGCGAAATACTCCCTGCCTTCGGTCACGGTCTCCACATGGGAAACGCCTTTGTCTGGGAAGATAAAGTTTATGTCACGGCAGTGGAAAACTGGGGCAAAAGCCGCTTCTATCAACTGGAATCATCCGATCTGATCAACTGGAGCACCCCCAAACTCATTCTGGAAAATCCCCAGTGGCGCGGCTACAACACCTCCCTCTGCCGGGCAGGAGACCGCTTTATTCTGGCATTTGAACTCGGCGCTCCGGCAGAGCTGGTCAATGTTCCCTTTACCATGTTTTTCGCCGAATCCACCGATTTGCAGAACTACCGCTGGATACCGGATGCCGTTTTCGGCAGGGAGATCTATACCGGTGCGCCCATGCTCCGGTACTTTGACGGGTTCTATTACTTCTTCTATCTGGATGGCTCCTATGAGGATGGATTCCAAACCTTCGTTGCCCGTTCCACCGATCTGAAAAATTGGGAATGGAGCAGGAAAAATCCGGTTCTCACCTACGGGGAAGAGGATCGGGAACTGCTGGGAGAATTTACCCCCTCCCTGAAAGAACGCATTGCCAAAGCGGAAAATATCAACGCATCCGACATGGATATGTGTGAATACAAGGGAAAATTGGAACTGGTTTACAGCTGGGGCAATCAGCGGGGCATGGAGTTTCTCTCCCGCGCTCAGGCGGATATGACTGAAAAGGATTTCTGCGAATATTTCTTCAGTTGAGATACGCGGCGGCAACAGGGAAAAATTCTCCTTCTGCACGGTATCCCGGGATTTGCGATATGCCTTGTTCTTACAGCAAAACCAAGAGGTTTATTTTATTTTTCACCGGCTTGACCCTTGCGGGGATCGGCGTGGCACTCAGCACCCATCCGGGGCTTGGCACTTCGCCGATCACCAGTCTGCCCTATGTGACAACATTCAAAATTCCGTGGACATTGGGAATAGCGACGATTGTGATCAATCTGTTTTTTATTCTGGCACAGTTGATCATTTTGAAACGGCGCTTCGGGTGGAAACATATTGCCCAACTGCCGACGCTGCTGGCGTTTGGTTTTTTCATTGACTTCGGGATGTGGCTGACCGGATTTTATATTCCGGAGGCATATTTTTTGCGGGTGGCAGAAGAGGTGGCGGGGTGTTTTTTTCTTGCGGCAGGGATCGGATGTCAACTGGCTGCCAATATTTCTCTGCTGCCGGGAGATGGTTTCATCCGGGTAATATCCGAGGAGTACCATATCCCTTTCGGAACAGTAAAGATCTGTTTTGATTCAATGATCGTCATCTCGGCGGTTATTTTTTCCCTTTGCTGTTTTCATAATATCACCGGAGTGCGCGAAGGAACCCTGATCGCCGCATTTCTGGTGGGATATTTTATAAAGCTGCAGCAAAAGATCCTGGCGTAAGCAAAGCCATGCAATTTTACGCAAAGATCGGGAATCTACCGGTATTGGAAGCAAAAAAAATGGAGCGAGTGACCGGAGTCGAACCGGCGACAATCACGTTGGCAACGTGATGCTCTACCAACTGAGCTACACTCGCATCCTGAGATGATGTTGCTTAATATAGCATCATTTTGAAGAATTGCAAATGATTTTGAAGAAAAAACGCAGATAAAATTGACAAAATCGCCTTTCAGTGGTATCTTATTAGAGTGTTATGTCTAAAATTTCAGGGAGATGATTCTTATGATTAAACATATCGCCATAATCATGGACGGCAACGGCAGATGGGCAACCGAGCGGGGATTGAGCCGCAGTGAAGGTCATCTGGCGGGAGCAAAAAATATCGGCAAAGTGGTGGATGCCGCCGCTGAAATGGGAATTGAATCACTTACATTGTACGCTTTCAGCACGGAAAACTGGAAACGTCCGGAAGCGGAAGTTAGCGCGTTGATGCAAATTTTGAAGGAATTCGCCGTTTCCGAATTACCGGCAATGATGAAAAACGGTGTCCGGCTGCGGACGATCGGCAGAACCAATGATCTGCCGCTGGCATCCCGTCTGGCTCTGCTCAAAGCCATCGACATGACCAAAAACAATGACAAATTCACCATCAATATTGCCTTGAGTTACGGCGGCAGAGCGGAGATCGTCGATGCGGTCAACAAGATCCTGAAAGAGCGCAAAAGCCATGAGCCGGTGACGGAAGAGGAGTTCCGGAACTATCTGTATCTGCCGGATATGCCCGACCCGGATCTACTGATCCGAACCGGCGGCAACTTGCGGATAAGCAACTTCCTTCTGTGGCAGGTATCTTACAGTGAATTGTATGTGACCCCGACCTACTGGCCGGACTTCGGCAAAGAGGAGCTGGCGGCGGCGATAGATTCTTTTTCCGGAAGAGAGCGGCGCTTCGGCGGCTTGAATCCCAAACAAGGGTAGACGGCTTCCTTTACCCAAAAACAACCCTTTTCAGGAAAAACAGTGATATTTTGCAAAAATAATATCAGTACTGTATTTGCAATCATTCACCCATACATAAAAAAGAGAACCGGATAAAAAGCAATATGATCATCTCCTCCCCGGAAGAGTTGCGCCGACTGCCGGAAAAAGAGTTGGCGGCAACCGCAGAGGAACTGCGGAAAAAAATCATTGAGTCAGTCAGCCGCAACGGCGGTCATCTGGCATCAAGCTGCGGGTGTGTGGAGCTGATCGTGGCTCTGCACCGGATTTTCAACACGCCTGCGGAAAAGATATTTTTTGATGTCGGTCATCAGGCGTATGCCCATAAATTATTGACCGGAAGAGCTGAAGGTTTTGAGAAATTGCGCCGGTGCGACGGAGTTTCCGGCTTTCCCGCTCCCGCTGAATCGGAATTTGACCCGGCTGTTGCCGGACACGCCGGATGCGCCCTGTCTGCGGCATTGGGCTGCTGCGCGGCAGATCCGGACTCCCCGGAAAAGGTGATCGCCGTTATCGGTGACGGCGCCATGGGGTGCGGAGTGACCTTTGAAGCACTGAACCATGCCGGTTCGCTCGACTGTTCCCGGCGGCTGATCGTGATTTTGAATGACAACCGCATGTCGATTTCCGGCAACGTGGGAGCGCTGTCGCGGGCATTGAACCGGGTCATTGCCGGATACTCCTACAACCGGTTGCGGCGGGGGATCAAAAAACTTCTCTCCCATCTGCCCCGGGTGAAGAACTTTTTTTCCCGGCTGGATGAGGCAGGGAAAAGTGTCTTCCTGCCGCCAGCACTGCTTTTTGAGACGCTGGGCTTCCGTTACTTCGGCGCGGTGAACGGCAACGATCTGGATGAGCTGCTGCCCATGTTGAGGCGGTTGAAGGAGATCGACGGCCCGGTACTGCTCCATGTGATCACCAAAAAAGGTTACGGATGCAGTTACGCAGAGGCGTCCCCCACCCTTTACCACGGAATTGGCGGATGCAACCCGGATACGGGGGAACTCAACAGCGGTGAGGGAGGATTTTCTGCCGCATTCGGAGCCGCAATGGAACGTATTGCCGGGGAAAACAAGGAGGTTGTCGCCATCTCTCCGGCGATGCTGCCGGGAACCGGTTTGAGCCGTTTTCAGGAGCGTTTTCCCGACCGCTGTTTCGACACCGGGATCGCGGAAGAACACGCTTTGACCTTCGCAGCCGGGTTGGCGGCGGCAGGCAAGAGACCGGTGTGCGCCTTTTATGACACCTTTCTTCAACGGGCGCTGGATGAGATATATCATGATGCGGCACTGGCAAATCTGCCGCTGATCATAACCGCCGACCGGGCGGGAGCTGTCGCCGACGGTCCGACCCATCACGGAATATATAATTGCGGATTTTTGCGGGCGATACCCAATCTGACAGTGTTGACCCTTGCCGGTGAAAATGAGGTCTATCCGGCATTGAAGTTCGCTTTGGAACTGAGTTCTCCGGTGGTGATACGTTACCCGAAAGGCAAAGGTATGCCTGACGGTGATCCTGCGCCGTTTGTCACCGGCAAAGGGGTGATTTTGCAAGAAGGAGCGAACGATGCTCCGGTGCTGTGGAGTCTGGGGCAGGAGTGCGTTACGGCGCTGAAAGCGGCAGAGGAACTGGCAAAAAGCGGTCTGAATTGCACGGTAATAAATGCGCGTTTTTTGCGTCCATTTGACCGGGAACTGGTAAAAAAATATGCCGCAAAGCGGCACTTTTCTCTGGAAGATCACAGCTTATCCGGCGGATTGTATTCGGCATTGGCAGAGGAACTGGCAGGAGTGGAACACGGTGGATTGCATGGTTTCGGCTGGGATCCGGATAAGGTGGTCGGTCACGGAGATGTGGGAGCGCTGAAAGCCGCAAGCGGACTGGATGCGGCGGCGGTGGCAGAAAAAATTGCAGGAATCGTGAAATTTTTTTGAATCAGCCCTTGCAATTTATGATTGAGGGGTTATATTATATGTCAACGCTCCGATTGGTGCGGTTTGCTGACTGTCCGGCACCGCCGCTTATGGATGCGTGATAATAAATTAAGGAGAACAGGAAAATGGACAAAGCTGTCAAACAGGAAATTATCAAGAAATATGCCCGCAAAGAGGGTGATACCGGATCTCCGGAAGTGCAGATCGCGTTGCTGACCAACCGCATTTCCGCGTTGACCGAGCACCTGCGTACCAATAAAAAAGACAACAGCACCCGTCGCGGTCTGTTGGCGATGGTTGCGCTGCGGAAAAAACTTTTGAGCTATCTGGCCCGCGAGAACCGCGCCAGATACATCTCGTTGACTGACGAGCTCGGCATCCGCCGCGCTAAATAATGCCCCAGTCACGATAATATATAAAGTCAGCAGGAGCGCGGACTATAAATGCGCTCCAAAGCGGAGAGGTGGCTGAGTGGCCGAAAGCAACAGTTTGCTAAACTGTCGTAGGGGAAACCTTACCGCGGGTTCGAATCCCGCCCTCTCCGCCATTTTTTTGCAAAAATGCGGGATAGCCTGAATGAAATGAAGGCAATCCCATAAAAGCATTTTTGAATGCCAAAAAAAATGGCGGAACGAAGACGTAAGTCTTCTCTTCACGCTTTTGTGCCAACAAAAGCTCTTCACTTAAAACCGAAGGTTTTCTTCACATCTTCACTAAACCCCAGAGAAGACTTACTTGTGAAGTCGTTTCATTACGCTAACGCTTCATTACACTTGTGAAGACGTTCGCTCTGCTCACTTGTGAAGTTTTCTCGCTGCGCGAGTAAGGATGGTGTAGTTTTTTAATTGCGCTTCGCTTAAACGGCGGCAAGCCGCCTTGTATTTTTTCTTCTGCTATGCTATATTAAACTCCGGAAGG
>JAZUPS010000344.1:0-14012 GCA_045605305.1 Victivallaceae bacterium | reverse complement strand
CTGGTATTTTACTTTCCACACAGTTTTGCCGTCTTTGGCTTCGGCAAGCAATTCGGTGCATTTGCCCGCAGGAGTATTCTTTTCATTACAGGGATTTTTCACCCCTTTTTCGTAAACAGACAATCCGGCAAAATACAAATGGGGCTTATGTTTGTACTGAAATGAACTTATAGTGTAATTTCCTTTGGCAGTAGCCGCGATAAGCAGGTCGTATCCGCTGTAAACGGCGGTGTAATTATCCTTTTTATCAAATTTGTAAATATTTCCCTGGGCAAATAACGCCGCAGGTACAAAGGCGGCAAGAAATATTTTTTTGAAATTGAACATCTTGTTTTTCTCCCTGATTTATATTTTTCAAATTATTATTGCCACGGATAAACTGCCGGAGTACCATTCCAGTTGACATCGGCAACCGCAGTTCTCATGATTGCATGACCATCTCCGAAAGCAAGGCCGCAACTGTTATTGTGGCGGGCATGCAGGTCGAGTGTCGGACTGGTGAAATCCACCAGCCGCAAGCCGTAACTTTTGTTGCTTTTTATGAAACCGCCGGCGATGTACTCATCCGCATTGAGCAGTGACCAGAAAAGCATTCCGGAACGGGTACTTGCCACTTTGCCGTCAGCGAAGACCGTCAGGCGGCCCAGATGGGAAAATTGACCGCGTTTGGGGATTTGATAACCGCTGTTGTTTACATCGTAACTGTTGCCGAGCAGAGTGTTGTAACGGTAGTTGGATGCCTCCCAGGTCTTGTTGCCGTTATCATAAAATGATTTCAGTTCTGCTTCCGAAGGACACTGTGCCACCTGATAACTGTTGATATACTGCAGAGTGGGACCGACGATATTTATCCAGATGGTATTTCTGTAATTGGCAGTAATAAAATAATCATCGTAATCATCCGCGTATGAACTGTTGGCTGTACCCAGTTGCTTGAGGTTGTTGAGGCAGGCGGCACTTCTGCCTCTTTCACGGGCGGAGTTCAGTGCCGGAAGCAGTATCGCTGCCAGAATGGCAATTATCGCAATAACTACAAGCAATTCGATGAGAGTAAAACGGGATTTCCGGACATTCAGGAAACAACTGGAAAATTTATGGTTGCAAATCATCATACAGCACCTCCTATGGTAATCGTTTTTTTGTGGAAAAGTTTTTCCTGTGCTATAAATATAGCACGGAAGAATTATTTTTTCCACTTTATTCAGAGGAAATGCTTTGAAACATTTGAAACAAAATTCAAACGCTTTTTCTTTCTTTGAAAATATAAGGTACTGTGATTTGCTGTTTACATGCCTGCTTGCGGATACGCTGTATAAGGGTTTCTACAGCATGAAAAGCGAGCATTTGAAAATTCTGACAAATTGTTGTCAGCGGCGGTGAGGCGAAAGCGGAGTAGGGCGACATTTCCAGAGAGAGGATCGACATTTCCCGGGGAATATCGACCCCCGCCTCCTGCAGATAATGCAGCATGGCAAAACCGTAGGTTTCACAGGCGACAAAGACAGCTTCCGGGTGACGCGATGCGATAGTTCCGGCAATTTTTTCCAAAGGATTGTCTACGGTATGTTCTTCGTGAAAACATTCCGTAAGCTGATATTTCCGGCAGAATGTGTGAAATTCATCAACTCTTTCACAGGCGACGTGATTTTTTTTCAACGGAGTTGATATCAGGGCGATTTTCCGTTTACCTTTGGAAACAAGGTACTCCATCGCCATATTTATTCCCTGTTTTTCATCGCTGCAAACCTGATAAATACCTTCCCGGAAATTAGGGACGGCATTCAGCACGACCAGCGGCAGACTGTGTTCCGTGGGCCAGAATTTTTCCAGACCGGATTCCCAGATGGTTGAGATCACTCCGGAACAGCTGTGTTCATGAAGTGAATTTATGTTGCTGCCGGGAATGATTTCAAAACCGATGCCCCGGGAATTCAATTCATCGGAAAGTGCATTCAGAATCTGAGCCGTATAGCCCTCTAAAGAGGCAGGCGAAATGACGATGGCCACATGTTTTGCGTGATGCTCCGGCAATTGATAGTTGCGTTTCATAGCCAGAGAGACCACTTTTCTGCGGATACCCTGAGTCACATTGGGGTGATTATTCAAAGCCCGCATGACCGTTGCCGGGGAAATTCCCAGTTCTGCTGCAAGAGAACGCAGAGTGACTTTTGCTTTTTTCGCCGGTTTTTCAGCCATGATATATTTTATGATCTTCCACTGAAAGATTTATTTTCGGACAAATCGCTGCAGTTCCCGTTCTGTTTCCCGTTTTTTCAACGTTTCCCGCTGATCGGCATGGGTTTTGCCCTGACAGTAGGCGATCTCAACTTTGACCAGACCTTTTTGCAGGTAAAATTTCAGGGGGATCAACGTGCCGCCTTTGGTATTGAGCCACTGGGAAAGTTTGAGGATCTCCTTTTTGTGCAGCAGCAGACGGCGGGTTTGACGGGTGTTGTGGTTGAAACGGTTGCCGAAATCGTAACCGGCAATATGCACATTGTAGAGCAAAGCCTGATTTTTTTCGATTTTGACAAAACCTTCCTGCAGCTGGATAGCGCGGGCGCGGCAGCTCTTTACTTCGGTGCCGACCAGTTGGATACCCGCCTCAAAGCGTTCCAGCACGTTGTAGTCGTGGAACGCTTTGCGGTTGGTCGCCAGAACCGGATCTTTGGGGTCTTGTCTCGGCATGATAAATCACTCTCCCTGCAGAAAGTTTTTGGCGCGGTCAGAAAATTCTTTCTGCCGTTTGTTGTTTTTATCGGTCAGAGAAGCGTTGAATTTCTCCAGCAGTTCCAGCTGATCTTTGGAGAGGTTGACCGGAGTTTCCACGATGATGCGGATATGCAGATCACCTCTGGCTCCACCCCGCAGAGAGGGTGCGCCTTTGCCTTTCAAGCGGAGAACCGCATAACTTTGCGTACCCGCAGGGACCCGGATCTTTGCTTTGCCGGATATGGTCGGCACGTCGATTTCTCCACCGGCCGCGGCAATGGCAAAGGGGACGGGAACTTCGCAGAGCAGATCGGTTCCTTCCCGGTCAAAAACTTCACTGTTTCTGACCCGGATAATGACGTAGAGATCACCGGCAGGTCCGCCGCGCAAACCGGCACTGCCTTTGCCGGAAATGCGGATCTGTGAACCATTGTCAACACCCGCAGGAATGTGGAATGAGAGCGGCGAAGTTACCTTCACCCGGCTCTGACCGTGACACTTGGGACAGGGTTTTTCAATGATTTCGCCGGTGCCGGAACAGTTGGGGCAGGGCTGACGGACACTGAAGAATCCCTGGGAAATATTGAGTGAACCGCTTCCGCCGCAACGGGTGCAGCGTTTTTTGCCGGAACCTGAAGCACAACCGGAACCGTGGCACTCTTCGCAGTTTTCGTAACGGGAAACGTTGATTTTTTTATCCACGCCGTACATGGCATCTTCAAAGTCGATTTCCAGCGCATAGCGGAGATCTTCTCCGGCTTGGGGGGCATTGGGATCGTGACGTCTGCCGCCGCCGAAAAGGTCTTCAAAACCGCCGAAGCCGCCGCCGCCGAAAAACTGGCTGAAAATATCCTGAGCGTTGAAACCTCCGGCATTGGCACCGCCGCCGCTGCGGGTGTAGGCATCATGACCGAATTGGTCATACTGACTGCGTTTATCGGGGTTGCTGAGGGTCTCGTAAGCGGCGGAGACCTCTTTGAACTTCTCTTCAGCCTCTTTATTGCCCGGATTTTTATCCGGATGATACTTGATGGCGAGCTTGCGGTACGCCTTTTTGATCTCGTCAGCAGTAGCGGATTTGCTTATGCCGAGAGTTTCGTAATAGTCAGCCATGATTTATCACTCCTTATTTTCATCATCCGCCGGATTTTCCGTCTGCGGGCCCGAAGAGACCATGACGCGGGCGGGGCGGAGGAGCTTTTCACCGATCTTGTAACCGCAGTTCCACTCTCTGATGATGGAACCTTCTTCGACGGAATCAGAATGTTCTTTGCCGACCGCATCGTGGAGATCGGGATCGAACTTCTCCCCGACACTGGTAAATTTGCGGACGCCCATTTCATCGAGAGCCTTGTCAAATTGGGCGATGATCATGGTCAAGCCCTGTTTGATGGCATCGAGGTTGTCGGTCTTTTCAGCGGCACTCTGAGCCATGGAAAGGAAGTCGGAAACGGCAAGGAAGGGGGTGAGGGTATCGGCAATGGCATGACTTCTGGCATCGCTGATATCTCTGGCGGCACGTTTGCGGAAGTTCTGATATTCCGCCTGCAGATAGAGGAATTTTTCCTGCTGGGCGGCGAGATCGGCTTTGAGCTGATCGACTTCAGAGATTTCCGGTTTTTCTTCCTGACCGGTGGTGTTTTCTGCGGCTTCGTCCCAGATTTTTTCGTTGTTTTCCGCAGGATTGGTCTCCTGCGGGTCAAGATTTTTGTTTTCTGAATTTTCTGTCATATTTGTTACCTGAATGAATAGGGTTATACCAAAAAAGTTACGCGCACATGCGCTGAATTAGATAATATATATTAAAAGTGAAAAAAATCAAGTTTTTTTGCCGGATATGAGCAAAAAAAGATTGACGGGGCAATTTCAAAACGCCCCATCAATTACTTTTTACATTTGCGGCAGATAAGAAGGCTTCTCTGCCGGAACTTTATCAAAAAGCAGAGCAGCTTCCCGGAACATGGAAAATTTATTCAAGGGTGAAGGTGAATTCACTCAAAGGATCGTGCTTCCAAGAGAGATGCCGGGTGGATGGGGAAAGGTGGAAAAAGGGCGAAAAAGTCCGGGCTTTGACCGTCTTTTTATCCGGCATGAATTCCAGCAGCCGGAGCCATCCGTCGCCGCCGTTCCCGTGCCATCCGCCGCCGATAGCCTGAGTGTTGAAAGCCATTTGAGCGACGGATTTTCCGGCAGAGTTTCTATCCATGGAAAAGGCGATCCCTCCTTCCCATTTATCCGGCACGGCAATGTGTCCGCAGATGACCATGCGGATATTGGATGAGGGGTAGATCAGTTTCTTGAAAATCGCTTCTCCGGTGTTGCCGCCCTGCTTATTCAGACCGTAGTTTTCTTTTTCAATGCGTTTGCCGTAACGGTTGAGATAAGAGTGGGTGAGGAGGATGCCGAAGTGGTTTTTGAAGCGCGGTTCAGCGGCAAGTTTTTTTGCCCACTCAAGATTTTTGTCCGTAGGGGCAAACTGAAGGGAGATGATGAGAAATTTACGGTTATCCGGATGGGGAGCGGTAAATTCGTAAGCGGCGTTTTCCAAAGTTGTTATGCCGAAAGCATTTTGATCACAGGCAATGAGCTGGCGGCGGGTGAGGGGATTGCGGTCAGTAGGGAAAAAAGTGCTGAAGTGAGAACGGCGGTTTTCAGCGGAATGGTATCCGTGATCGTGATTGCCGGTGCAGAGAATGTAGGGAGTTTGACCATCGAGGCGTTCAGCGGCACGGGAAAATGCTTTCCACTGTTCGGAACTGATAAGCTGATCATATTCGGGCCACACCCGGGCAAGGTCGTTGCGGTTGGTGAGGTCGCCGGTAAAGAGTACCTGACGGATTTTCATGTGATCGAGATTTTCAACGATCCAGGCGTTCATGATCTCAAGGATACCGTGGTTGCGGGGGAGCTTGATGTAGCCCTGCACATCGGGAACGACGATCATTGTCCATGAGTCGGGATTTTCGAGAGCAGGAGCCGGAACGGCAGCGGTAGTTTTATCTGCGGCATGAATTGTCAGGGAAAAAGAGAGAATGAAGAGCGAAATGAGTGCAAAGATTCTTTTGAACATATTCAATTACTTTCCTTTAGATTTTAACTTTTCAACACTTGAAATGTGTCCCAGATATCTGCTTTGTCCATTATGCTTGATTCGCAGCACGAGCGATCTGCCGGACCCGGACTTTGAAAAATAAAGTACCTCCAAGTACCATTTGAATATATTTATGGTATTCGGGGAAGTTTTAATCGCACTCTTTGCCCCGGGCGAGAAATTTAAGATACTCAGTTGCCACGAAGAGATGCCCCCGGGGAGAAAGATGAACGCGGTCATCCCGGAAAAGTTGGAGTTTTTCTGCTTCCGGGAGTGCTTTCAGCGGAGTGTAGAGATCAAGGTACTCCGTATCAAGTTCTGCCGCAACTTTCCGGATGACCGCATTGTATGCTTCGACCAGAGATGGTACGCCGAAGTGATATGACGGATTGTTGCTTACCGGCGTGGATACTCCGGATACCAGCACGATCCGGGCATTTGATTTTTTGCGTATTTTGTTGACGATGCTTCTCATCCTGCTCTCAACTTCAGAAATCGGGATTGAAGGTTCGGAAAAATTGCTTGCTTTGAAAGAGACAGTGTCATTCTGACCGCAGGCCACAAAAATTACATCGTATTTTTCTTCCCAGAGGGCGTGATAACGGCATCCGTAATAGACGTTGCTGTCAGACAAGCGGGCATCGATGCGGCGCACTTCATCTCCGCCGACGGCAACGTTGCGCATGGATATCGCTCCGGGGTTAAACTTATCCAGCATACCGGCGGTTATTGCCGCATGATTGTGGCCGCGATCATAGTCGGTTAGAGAATCACCTAAATACAATATCCGCAGGGATTTACCTTTGAGTTTCACTCCGGAAGCGGCATTTTCCAGAGCATCTGCTTCACGGTCAGAAGCAACGATCACATCCCGCACCGCTCCTTCACTGGCTGTCGAAAAAATTATCCTGGTGCATCCGGATGATCCTGCGGTGAATGCCGGAAATGTCACTTTGCCGCCGCTTGATTCGGCCGGAATGACCACTTTTTTCCGGGTCGCAAAATCAAAACGGGTGAATTTTCCGGTCAAATCATTGGGCATCGTGCGGAAAGTCTGTTCGGGAACTGGTGAATTTGCTTTGACTACCAATGCCCCGAGCGGCGGATATATCCTTATGCCGTTGTTGGCAACGGAAACCGACAGGTCATCCATATCAAATCTGGTGTCTTTGGAGTAGCGGATAAACATATGCATCCGGGTATCCGGTTCTGAATCAAGGGTGAAAGTATGATTTTGCCACCCGGGTGTCAGGGTGACAAATTTTTCCGACCTCCGGTCCGTGAAAGAAAATCCCACCCGCCCGGAACCGCGCAATTTGACTTTCACGGTAAAGGTCAAACCGTTGAATTCTTTGGCTGTATTCTGCATTCTGACAAAAACCAGACCTGCAGATGCACCATCTTTGAGTGCAAAACGCATGAATCCGCCTTGCTGATCCCAATTGAAAATCACGCCGCCGCCATTGCCGAAAGCATTGTTCCCACTGCCGTATTGGGCGCGGGAGTTGAAGTCCCCGCCGGAGAAAAATTCATAAACATCAGCTTTCAGCAGCACCGGAAAAGCGGTCAAAAGTAAAACTGTCAGCAATTTATTCACAACAATACCTCCTTACTGCTATCCGGTAAAAATTACCGGAGTTAGTGGAACCCGCTGCCCCGGAATAAACCGCTGCAAGAGTCAGAAATGATAAGATTTTCTTCATGTTCAATTACTTCCCTTTTGATTTTAACTTTTCAACACTTGAAATGTGTCCCAGATATCTGCTTTGACCATTATGCTTGATTCGCAGCACGAGCGATCTGCGGAATTCCGGAACTTTGCAGAAAAAGTCATCCTTGATTTCCGGCTTTACATGGCGGTCTTCCCATGGGAAATAGGCATCAACTTCCCCGATTGCCCAAATCAGAAGATAAAATCCGCCGACCATACCCGGTTTCTGTTTTTTCACAAATTCATTTTCCCAGGTATTGGACTTGTCGCGCAGCCAGTAAAGATCGTGTGTTTTTCCATGAAGAACGTAGATCCGGCAAGTCCGGTTTTCCATCAATCCGGGTCTGAACTCTTCTTCCACAGGGTCAATTCCCTTGATTGCTTCTGCAAACCGTTTGAAATGCCACCAGAGATCCCAGCGTTCCACATAGGAATCCCAATGCCAGATCTGTCCGGTTCCTGCACTGCCGGCAAAAAACGGGGCAAACAGAACATCATGCAGGATCGCACCTTCTTTATCTGCATCATAATGAACAGATGGTCCGGTGTGATTGGCTTTGACCCCGCCCGTTTCCGCAAGAATGATGGGTTTGCTGTGATCAAACTGCCGGATTTCGCGGATACTGTCGGCACAAAGAATATCTACAGGAGCCTGACAGATCGCCATTTCTGCGCCGGGGTCAAGATACCGGTGTATCTGGTGATACTCGCTTCGGGGAACATTGCTAAGATAATAATAATCTGCATAAGAGTAAATATTGCAATGACTTCCGAGGTTCTGGAGAAGCATCTGGCGCGGAAAAATATTTCTCAATTCCTTGAGCATGTAATCGCTCCATTCACCCACATAACCATAAGTCGGACCGATAGCATCGATTTCATTCCAGAGATCCACAGCCACCACGGCCGGAGAGTTTCCGATGGCATCCGCAATGAATTTCGCTTTCGCAAGATATAATCTGCGGCACTCTTTGCTCTGACACCACTCTTTCATCGTCTTGGCATACCGTGAATAAACCGGGGCCTGAAAACTGGGAGACTGGAATCCTTTTCCGTTTTTAACATACAACGGGGTCCGGAAGTGTTCCAAGGTGATCTTCAGCTTGATATTCCGTTCTTCCGCATAGCGGACGACTGTTTTGATCCGTTCCAGATTCCGCTGGCTGAAAACACCGGGTTCTTCCGGCATAACATCAAAGAATGGACTGCCCAGCCAAAGTCTGGCATAGTTTCCGCCATTGGCAGAAAGTTTATCAAACCACTCCCGGTATTTTGCAAAAGTAGCAGCTTCATTGTGGTTTTTTAAACCGAAGTCAGGACGATAGAAACAAAGATTCAAACCGATGGGAATATATGTTTTTCCGTTTGAGTCCGCAAAATAATGCGGGTTTTTCTTGCTGACTGTCAGGAATTTTTCCACAATACGTCCTCCGGACTCTTCTGCAAAACTTATGAAAATAAAAAGATTTGCAAGGATCATAAAATAAAATTTTTTCATATCTATCCCGGATTACTGCTGTCCGGTAAAAATTACCGGAGTTAATTGAAATTGTCGGGAGTTGTTATATATTAAAAACGACCAAATCCTTAATATTTAACACGAAAGTCCCGGAAGATGTATTACTATAGCATCTATTCTCAACTTTTCAACTTCATACCCCGATATCGTTTTGAAAAAATCGTTAAAAAGTCAGGTGAAGACCGATACTGTAAGCATTTCACCGCATGGAAACAATTTCTGACTTTGCTTTTTGCTCAAATTTCCGGCAAGGATTCTTTGCGGGAAATTGAAAACGCTCTGCTTGCCAACCACAAATACCTTTCTCACCTCGGCATGGAAGCCGTGGCAAAATCCACACTTTCCGAACTGGAATTTGCCAGTCCAAGAGTAACTTTTCAGCCCATTGTTGCTTTGAAATTTTTACCGGACAGCAGTGAAATACTCCAGCGTGATTTGAAGGTTGTTGAAAAATAAATATACTTCACGCCCCTGAAAAAAGCAATAAAGAAGTGTTACCAATGAAAAAAAATTTTAAGTTGTGTTATCCGAAGGTGAAAAGCGGAGCTGTTCTTGTAAAAAAAGCCGAATATTCCTTGAAACCGCGATTGAAAAAAATCGTAAACGGGTTATATTATGGGTGAGTGTAAAAAAGTTTTAACTCGGGGGTGTTCCGGATTCGACCGGTGAAGGACTTGGGTTGACTGCATGCCGAGGATGACCGTTGGCCTCGTAAAACATCGGTTAAAACAATAAATGCGAACGAAGAGTTTGCTCTGGCGGCATAATCCCGCCACGTCGCTGTGCCTGATTGGGTACTAAGGTATAAGCGGCGCCATTCAATACCCTGGCATAAAGTTGCGGTGTCCGGACTTTTTGCGAGATTAAAGGACGCCTGTTCTGAGGGCTTGCCTGTCCATTGGCGAAACCGAGGACGCAAAACAATCGAAGATGGAACAAGCATGTAGACGTCTTCATCAATCCCCGTCGGGACGCGGGTTCGACTCCCGCCACCTCCACCAAAAATTCAAGCCGCCAAAAGGGCGGCTTTTATTTTTGGTGAACGAAGCCGCAATGCTTCACTTCACGCTTTTGGCAACTTGCCGCATAAGCGGCAATCGCAAAAGCTCTTCACATCTTCACGCGGCGACAGCCGCTCTTCACTAAAACTCAGGCAACGCCTTGCTTGTGAAGATGTTTCATTCCGCTTACGCTCCATTACACTTGTGAAGAGGTCAGCTTGCGCTGCCCGTGAAGTTTTCTTCTTTGCGAGAGTCAGGATTGTGTAATTTTTTTATTTTAAACAGAGATTTTCGGTTTCGCCACCTGTTAACCTCCACCATAACTCGTTGATTTTTAAGCAGGAAACGTCTCTTATAGGAAGCGTTTTTCTGGGGCTCTAATGCTCCAGCTTTCTGCTCGCACCTAGGTGCACATGCTTATGCGGCACAAACCATAATTAATAATTATGTGTTTTTAATTACCATTATATGGTATAGCAAATTTTTTTTTTAAATGTCAGGTGCTAAAACGCAAAAATAATATAACAGTTCGCCAAAAAAATGTAATAATCCGCTATTTTTTTTGAACTTTTCCTACTTAAATTTTTACTCTAAACATATTCCATGAATATGGTTTCAATGCAGCAGAAATAACATTGCCGCAAAGGTTGTAGCGTGACTTGTCCATATTTGCCGAGAATACATTTTCTTTGTCAGGAGTATTGGTTGCGTCAAGGTCGGGATTGTAAATTTCTTTTGCTTCAATAACTTCTGAAACTTCAAATCCTGCCAATTCCGCACTGAATTCCATAACTTCATTCGCACGGTTGATAGCAAAAATTGTAACTTCACCTGCTTCTTCTCTCCAAACTGCCGATGAGCGAAGATATTTTACCTCACCCTTATAAATACTATCTACTTCATAAGTCGGAGAATCATTCACAACCCTCATCGCCATGCCACGACCGTAACGGGAAGTTTCTAAAAAGGGATAGTAAATTGTCTGTTTCCAAGCCTTGCCGCCTTTTTCGGTCATAATCGGAGCAATCACATTTACAGTCTGCGCCAAACAAGCCATTTTTAAGCGGTCGGCATGGTCAATCATACTCAATAAAGCACCGCCGACAACCAAAACGTCCGCCATGTCATAGGTTTCTTCCAGAACGGGAGAACCGATTTTCCACGGTTCAATATTTTTGTTTCCTGCAATTGCTCCACGATACCAAACATTCCACTCATCAAGGGCGATTTTGGTTTTCTTGTTAGATTTAAGTTTGGCAGAAACAGCATCACAGCAGGCAATTGCACACTCAATATGGTGATCTAAATTTTCTGGTGAAGCAAAAAATTTCGCAAAATCCCTATCAAAATTGCTAAAATAATGGTGAATTCCCAAAAATTCCACATCATCATGCAAGTGGCGCATTACCTCTTCGTCCCAATGTCCGAATGTAGGACCTACGAAACTAGATGAACCGCAAGCGCAAAGTTTAATGTCAGGATCAACCATTTTCATCATTTTGGCAGCTTCATGGGCAACCCTGCCATATTCTTCGGCAGTTTTGTGTCCGATTTGCCACTCTCCATCCATTTCATTGCCTAAACACCAGTATTTAATATTATGTGGTTTTTCTGAACCGTTTTTTCGTCTGAGGTCGCTGAAGTAGGTGCCTTTTTCGAAATTACAGTATTCTACAACTTCCTGTGCTGCTTTAGGAGTATTGGTGCCGAGATTGACGGTATAGACTATCTCTGTATTAACGTCTTTGCACCACTTCATAAATTCATCAATTCCAATGGTATTGGGTTCAATTCCTTTCCACGCGTAATCGGCACGGACAGGGCGTTCACATTGGGGACCGATAGCATCTTGCCAGTTAAATCCTGAAACGAAATTTCCACCAGGATAACGGGTGAGGGGCATATTTAAATCTTTGACTAATTTTTTTACATCATTTCGAAAACCATTTGCATCTGCTTCGGCATGGTCAGACTCATATATGCCGTCATAAACGGCTCGACCCAAGTGTTCGATAAATCCGCCAAATAAATTATCTTCGACTTTATCTATAACAAAATTTTTGTGAATAAAAATTTTACTTTTCATTTTCATTCCTTCCTTAAAAATTTAATTTTGTCCAAAAATACAAAAAAATTATTTGCCTCTTGAAAAAAATTTTTCACATAGTATATTTATTTGCATACATTAAATATAGCACATTTTTTTTAAATAACAAGAACTGAAACCATGAATAAAATATCCAATACTCTGATTATTCCAGAGGGTAGCAGAGAGAATTTTATTTCTTTCGGTAATTTCGGAGAAGCCGAACATTATCGCCATGTCCCGATTTGCGGTGGGATAAGTGAGATGAAAAAAAGTGGATACAAAGTAGTTTTTTGTAATCACTCTGCTGATGAGATGTTTTTTGTTATTTCTGGTTCCATGTATTTTAAATATAATGGTCAAACTTTTATCGCTCGACAAGGCGATGTGGCATTTTTGCCAAGTGAACTTGCACCACATATTTACGGCGATAATGGTAAAGATGGCTTATCAATGTGCTGGATTCATTTTCGTCAGAATTTGTCGAACTTCCCAGAAAATTTGAATATCCCCAGAGAGCCATTTTGCCGCCCGTCAGGATATATTAAGGAGATAGAATTGCTTTTAAAACTTCTCTATTTGCAGGAGAGAGCAGGTGATGTGTCGGGAATAGATAGCGTATTCATGTTGATTAAATATCTGAATAAAGAGTTTGCAAATATCCCAGAAGAGGTAAATCAGACTACAGAATATGTAAAAAAGGCGTTTAATTCGGTTAGAAATAATTTAAAGAAAAACTGGTCGGTTAAAGAACTTGCCCAAATTGCCTGCGTTTCAGAATCTCATTTTTTCGCCATGACCCAAAAAATATATAACGAAACTCCTTATGAGATAATCCGAAGAATGAAAATGGAAAATGCATTTTCTCTGCTTTTAAGAAATGATATGAAAATCGAAAATATTGCAAGAGAAAGCGGTTATGCCAATGCTTTTTCATTCTCAAAAGCATTTCGCAAAATCTATAAATGCTCCCCCGGTGTCTACCGCAAAAAGAAATAAACTACCCTTTTTTGATAGACAATTCAATTGGTTGCAGAAGTCCCAAAGGTACTAAATTGCGTTCGCGCTGCTCTACTGTACGTAATGCTTTAGAATCTGTCCATGTCGGATTGCTTTCTTTGAGATAAAAAGGACCCATTGCATTACGGCGATGTCAATATATAGTTACTTGTAGAATTTTGTCGCTTTCAAAGTCTAAAAAATTACTTATTTCAATTTCTTTGGTACTAAAAGTGCAATTAATTTCACTAGAATTATTTACTTGCAATGTGATTGCACTTCCTTGCCATTGTGGAATTTTGATAAAAATTTTATCAGCAGGCTTAAATTTACCTAAATTTTTCTCTAAGTTGCTCAAAATTCCAACTGATTAATTTATCGAGAACAGCTTTGCGCTTGCTAACATCAGCAACAAACTTCTGCAAAACTGGATTTACCTGTTCCCAGTCATCGCTGTACAATCCCTTAGGAAGGCGAACTGCGTTTTTTATATCATTCGCTAATTCGACAATAGATAGAAACACGTTCCATAATGAACAAGCCGACAATATGCAATGCCGACTGACCGTACAAGCCGGTATCTTCATCTGCGTAGTTTTCAGCAGTCTTGGACTGATAAAAACGCATCATAGCCTCGTTCTCGCTTATTTTATAATATTTGCTGATCAAACGGACGATTTCAGGAGTTACCGTTGCTCTGACTAAATTATGCTCAATCATTGGTGTCCTCCGGAACGATATAACTGCATTCGTACTTCAAAAATTTCAATGCTCGATCACGGCAGAATGCAACTTGATTGTTGATTTTCTGGAAACGCAGCCGCTCAAGCGCGTCCTCTTTTC
Organism: Victivallaceae bacterium; assembly: GCA_045605305.1. GTDB lineage: Bacteria > Verrucomicrobiota > Lentisphaeria > Victivallales > Victivallaceae > UBA1784. The sequence continues at coordinate 50 of JAZUPS010000344.1, read as the reverse complement.
GCATAACTCCGGCAACGACATAAGCGACAGTTTCACCAACGCTGTCATTG
>JAZUPS010000343.1:0-4531 GCA_045605305.1 Victivallaceae bacterium | reverse complement strand
TTCCGTATCCAGCTGCCCGGTTCACGAAAGAGAGTTTTTAACAGACGCACCTTTGCGGTGCGGAAATAATTTGATTTGAAAGGTTGAAAAGTTTTGCGTTACAATCCGAAAAAACACCGCCTGCCGGAGTGCAAGGCATGTGGCATCCTCCCGGTGGATAAACCGGGATTCTGGACAAGTTTTGATGTGGTGAATTTTATCCGCGCCCGTTTCAATGTGCCGAAAGTCGGCCATTGCGGAACCCTTGACCCGGCGGCTACCGGTCTGCTGCTGCTGGTGCTGGGTAAATTTACTTCCCTGAGCGGCAGACTCAGCGGCGTGGATAAGGAGTATACCGGTTCACTTCTGCTGGGAGTGGAGACCGATTCCGGGGATCTGGATGGAAAAATCATCCGTCGCAGCGGCACTCTGCCCGATGAGGCGGCAGTACGGCAGACCTTTGCATCTTTCAAGGGCAAAAGTATGCAGATGCCACCCATGTATTCGGCGGTGAAAGTCGGCGGTAAAAAGCTCTATGACCTTGCCCGTCAGGGGGTGGAAGTGGAGCGGGAGGCGCGGGAGATCGAAATTTCCCGGTTGACCATCGACCGCATGGCTCTGCCGGAAGTGGATTTCACAGTGGCATGTTCCAAAGGCACTTACATCCGCACGCTCTGTGCCGATATGGGCGAAAAACTCGGATGCGGCGGCGTATTGAGTTCTCTGCGGCGCACCCGCTGCGGAAATTTCACTCTGGATGATGCTGTGACTCTGGATGAATTGAAAGAGATGGATCAGGATGAATTTACCTCCATGATGGCTGCCCGTCTGGTGAAACTTTCCGGAGAATTGAAATTATGAGCAAAGCTGTTGACCGGGTTACCGGTACCGAAATCGAAAATATCATCGCTCAGGCGGGAGATTGTTTCACCGTAAATGAGCTGGTGAAAAAACTTGACCCTGCCGAACCGGAAGGTTTGCAGAGCCGGGTGATGCGTTTTTTGGGTGCGGATGAGGAGATTTTCTGCGATGCCGAAGGCAACTGCCGGAGACGGAAAAGTTTTTTCAACGGCAGAAAGTTTCTGATCACTCCCGATGACTGGGAGATCGCCACCGGGGTGCTTTTCCCCGGTCACCGCTTCGTGCCATTTGTTTCCGAAGATATTTTCCCCTCCACAGTGACCTTGAAAAGAGATGGCAAAGCGGTGGAAATGAAAAAACTCATTTCACCTCTGGGAACCTGTTTCCATTACCACATCCTTTTGGGTTCGGAACAGATTTTCGATTTCATCATTGCCGATGATCCGGCAAATGAGGTGTTGAAAAAGTCCGCCGGAAGAACTGATTCCGTGACTTTGAGCGTCTTTGATATGGCAGAGTTTTACCGGGAAACGGAGTTTCTTTTCGGTGATGCGCTGTTGTGTACGGTGGTGGATTACGAAAATGGCGAAGTGGAGTTTGAATACCTTTCCGGTTCCGACCGGGGTTCGCAGGCGCGGAAGGATTACTTCAAGATCATGGATGATGCCGCGGTAAGGGTGTGGAACGAATTCAAGGACTATCCCGACATCCCCGGACAGCTGGCATGGATGATCTATTACTCCGCCGGAAAATACGACGGTATTCCGGGGGCATCTCTGGATGAGTTTATTGCCGGTTCAAAGATCGTTCAGCTCCGTCCTGAAGGCGACCACGCGGTACTGACTGTCGCTCAGGAGGATGAAGGTGATGAACATGATCACCCCCACGGATGCTCCTGCGGATGCGGTCACGATCACGATGATGATGATATGGATCTGCCGGAAGGTCTGTCGATCTCTTCCGGAGATTTGGAAGATCCCTTCAAACTGCTGGCAAAGGCGGGAGTTCCCCTGCAGAGCTGTGAGCTGGATGGATTTATTCTGGATGCGATCTACGGCAGAGAGAGCGACTTTTCCGGAGTGCAGAGCCGGATTTTCGGTTCAACGGAGCTGAAGCTGAATGATGAAGCTCAGGAGGCGGTGCTGTTGAACTTTCTGGAAGAGCGCTTCGAGGTGATGCAGGAAAACTACAACCGCGCCGATGATGAGGAAAAAGCGGAACTGCGTTCTCAGATCATGGAAGCAGTAATGCGGCGGCTGGAGTTTCTGAATATGCTGGGCGATTCCGGCAGAGATCCCAATGAGGAGGAACAGGAAAAAATTCTCCGTCTGGCAAATGTTTCTGCCAAATTGAATGAGGCATTGAAACTGCTGAACAATCCGGGATTCACCCCTGACGGACAGGAGAAAGAGAATCTGGAAATTTTGATCGACGATCAAATCGCCATTCAGGAAGATATTTTGAGTGATTATTCAACAGAAGCCAACCAATAAAATTTAAGGAAAGAAAACGAGATGAAAGTACTTGCCAGCGGAAATGAAGCCGTGGCGATGGCGGCACTGGATTGCGGCGTCACCCTCGGGTGCGGCTATCCCGGAACTCCGTCATCCGAAATCCTTGACGAATTCAGCAAACTCGGCGGCAAAGCTGAGTGGGCACCCAATGAAAAGTGCGCTATGGAAGTCGCTATCGGTGCGGCATATACCGGCGTAAGATCACTGGTCACCATGAAACATGTTGGTCTCAACGTGGCGGCTGACCCGTTTTTTACCATCGCTTACAGCGGTACTCCGGGATCACTGGTGGTCATTTCCGCCGACGATCCGGGTATGGCATCCAGCCAGAATGAGCAGGATAACCGCCGCTATGCGGTTGCCGCAGGAGTCCCGATGTTTGAACCATCTGACTCACAGGAGTGTTACGACTTCCTCTGTGCCGCCTTTGAACTGGGTGAAAAGTTCCGCAGTCCGGTCCTTTTCCGCATGACCACCAGAGTCTGCCACTCCCAGTGCCTCATGGAGCGCCGTCTGGCGGATAAACCGCTGGCGGAAAAATCAGCATCTTTCACCCGCGACCCCAAATCCAGCGTGATGGTTCCGGCTTTTGCCAAACTTGCCCATAAACGTCTGCGCAGTGACCTGAACGCGATGAAAGAACTCAATGAAAAAGGTGAATTCATCATCGAAAAAAGCGGCTCTGCGGAACTGGGTATCATCACCAGCGGTATCAGTTATCAGCATGTGCTGGATGCCGCTCCGGAAGCCTCCGTATTGAAGCTCGGTATGACCTATCCTCTTCCCATGGAAACTATCGGCAAATTTGCCGCCAAAGTCAAACGCTGTCTGATTGTGGAAGAGGGTGATCCGGCACTTTTCGATCAGATCATGGCTGCGGGGATCAAAGTTGAAAACAAACCTGAAGTTTTCCGTTTCGGGGAGTTGAATGTCTCCCGGGTGCGGAAACTTATTGCCGGTGACTTGAGTGCCGATCCGGCAGGTGCAGCAGGCAAACCGCCTCAGCTCTGTCCCGGCTGCCCCCACCGGAAAACCTTTGAAGTCCTGCGTGATCTGGGTTGTATCGTTTCCGGAGACATCGGCTGCTACACTCTGGGTGTGATGCCGCCATTTTCCGCCCTTGACACCTGCGTCTGCATGGGCGCAAGCGTGACCGTGGGTCTGGGAATGCGCCAGACTCTGCCGGAATCCGAAGCGCGCAAAGTGGTCAGTGTGATCGGTGACAGCACCTTTTTGCACACCGGTATCAACGGCATTGTGGAGATGGTCTACAACCGTCCGGCAACAGGACATGTGGTACTGATCCTGGATAACCGCATCACGGCGATGACCGGCTGTCAGGAAAATCCTGCCACCGGCAGAAAACTTGACCACACTCCGGCGTATGCAGTCTCTCTGGAAAATATCGTCAAAGGTATCGGCGTGGACAATGTGGATGTGATCGACACCACTGCGGAGACGGAAAAATTTGCCGAATTGCTGAAAACCCGTCTGGCATCCAACGATTGCAGCGTGATAATTGCCCGCCGTCCGTGTATTCTGGCGCTGGCGAAAATGGCTAAAATGGGGAATAAATGATCATGGGAAAAGTGATGAATATTATTGCCGCCGGTTTGGGCGGACAGGGGGTGTTGAAGGTCACGGACATTCTGGCGGATGTGATTTTCCACGCCGGAATGGATGTAAAAAAGAGTGAAGTTCACGGTATGAGCCAGCGGGGCGGATCGGTTTCCAGCGAAGTGCGCTTCGGGGATAAGGTCAACAGTCCCATGGTTCCGACCGGTGAAGGGGATATTCTGGTGGTGCTGGATATTACCCAGCTGGAAGTGGTGCGCCCGGTAATGAAAGCCGACGGCGTGATCATTACCCCGGAAGATGTGCCGACGGATAAACTTTCCTCACCCAAAGCGTTGAATGTGATGCTGCTGGGTGCATTATCCGCCAAACTGCCCCAATTCAGTGAGGAGCTTTTCCTTGAAGCGCTGAAACGGGCGTTCCCGGAAAAACTTCATGCCGCCAATGAAGAGATGTTCAAACTCGGTCGTAACTGCTGAAAGGAATAAAAAATGAAACCGATCAAACAGCTTTCTCTTTTCATCGAAAACCGCACCGGAGCATTGGCAGAGGTCTGCCGGGTGCTGAACGATGCCAATGTCAATATTTATGCGGCAACTGTG
>JAZUPS010000342.1:0-2889 GCA_045605305.1 Victivallaceae bacterium | reverse complement strand
GGGGAGTATTCGGGGATCATAGTTTCCCGGCAAAAAACAGGGATGGATCTCCAGTGAAGTTAATTTACCGGGCAGGGGAGAGATGGATGAAACCAACGCCCTGGTGTCGGGATTCCGGTTATGGGTGTGAAAATCGCTTGCCATCAGAGCTGTTTACCGATTCCGGCAATGGTCGGAAAACGCAGGCGCTGCAAATGGCACATTGCCAATGCCAATGCATCGGTACTATCCAATGGTATATCTTCCACATTGATACCGAATTCTGCCGCTAAAATAAATGCGATACGGCTTTTATCAGCTCCGCCGCTTCCGGTTGCCGCACGTTTGGCAACACTGGGGTTGTAAGCGTATGCCGGAATATTGCCGGTCGAAAGCGCAGTTAAAATGCCGCCCCGTGCCATTCCCAGAATGATTGCGGTCTTGGCATTTTTGCCGACAAAAGGCTCTTCCAATACCGCGCAATCAGGATGGTAAAGGTCGATCAATTCGGATATGCCGCCAAAAAGGCGGCGCAAACACTCGGTATGCGGCATGGAGGGTTTGTTGCAGATCACTCCGCAATCCAAAATCTCCATGCCGTCTCCGGCTGACGGATCAGCTTTGATCACACCGTAACCGGTGGTGCGTATCGCCGGATCTATACCGAGGATTATCATGATTTACTTCATCAATGCCGCACCGGCACTCAGCATCACTTTTTCGCCGAGGGCAGGGGCCATAAGCTGCGCCGCCACGGGCATGTTGCTCTGAGGATCAATACCCGCAGGGATACTGATTCCGCAATGTCCGGAAAGGTTGAGCGCAATGGTGAAAATATCCGACAGATACATCTGCAGCGGATCACTTTTTTCATTGAATTTGAATGCCGTCTGCGGAGTGACCGGAGTCAACAGAAGATCGCATTTTTTGAATGCTTCTTCAAAGTCTTTTCTGATCAATGTCCGCACACGCTGAGCGCGCAGATAATATGCATCGTAATAACCGCTGGAAAGCACATAAGTACCCAGCAGTATCCGGCGTTTTACCTCATCACCGAATCCGGCGCCGCGGGATTTGTAATAGGTGTCGATCAAACCGTCACCCTCTTTGCGGCTGCCGTAACGGATACCGTCAAAACGGGCAAGATTGGCACTGGCTTCCGCTGTGGCAATGATATAGTATACCGCAACGGCGTATTTGGTATGAGGCAGGGAAACATCGACTATTTCGCCGCCAAGAGCTTTGACCTTGGCGATCGTCTCATCCATGACCTTTGCCACACCGGAATCCAATCCGCCGGTAAAATACTCTTTGGGCAGACCGATTTTCAATCCGGCAAGTGAACCGGATTGCGCTCCCTGACGGGCAGCTTCGGCAAATCCGCCGTAAGCATTGGGCAAAGAGGTGGAATCGTGGGGATCAAATCCGCTGATCGCATCCAGAATGATTCCGGCATCTTCGGCATCGTTGGTCAAAGGCCCGATCTGATCCAAGCTGGAGGCAAACGCCACCAAACCATAGCGGGAAACCCGTCCATAGGTCGGTTTAACACCGACAACGCCGCAGAAAGCCGCCGGCTGACGGATTGAACCGCCGGTATCTGAACCCAAAGCCACAGGTGCAAAATCTGCCGCGACACACGCTGCAGAACCGCCGGATGATCCGCCGGGAACTCTGTCAGTATCCAAAGGATTGCGGGTCTTTTTGAAAGCACTGTTTTCACAGCTTGAGCCCATGGCAAATTCATCCATATTCAATCTGCCGAAGGGAAGAAATCCCTGAGCTTTGAGTTTTTGCACCGCAGTCGCATCATAAGGAGACTTGACCGGTTCCAAAAGTTTTGAAGCACAGGAACAGCGCTCATCTTTGACACAGATATTATCTTTTATTGCGATCGGAACTCCGTCAAAATCGCTCAACGCTTTTCCGGCGGCACGACGGGCATCGGATTCCGCAGCCGCAGAGAGGAGATGCTCGCGGTCGATTTCCAGAAAAGCGCCGATCTCTCCATCTCTTGCATCGATCGCATCAAGATACTCTTTACACAACTCAACGGAGGAAAATTTACCGGCTCTGAGCGCATAACTCAAACCGTGTACAGTGGCATTTTTAAGTTCCATAATGCTTACTCCTCCTCACTCGGCAGAACCCGGGGAACTTTGATCAATTCACCGTGGATCACGCCGGGGGCATTTGCCAACATCGCTTCACGCGGAAATGACGGCTGATTCTGATCTTCCCGCCAGACATTGGTCAACTGAGCGGCGTGAGCAGTAGGTTCAACTCCGCTCACGTCGACTTCTCCAAGTTCAGCGATGTATTCGACAACCCGGGCAAGGTCTCCCTGAAGCTTTTCAGCTTGTTCGGCAGACAACTCCAGCCGGGCGAGGTCGGCTACATATTTGATGTCGATTTCAGAACTCATTTTCAGATCGTGCCGCCTTTTTCGAGCGTCAGGGTCTTGGTAACAAGATCACAGACACTGGAAGGTCCGAAATACTGGATGGGACCGGGATAGACAAAGCAGGTCTCTTTTGCCCATTCTGCCCGTTTTGAGGCAAACTCAGCAAAGGGCGCTCCATCAAGCTCGACCAGAGCCTTGCGGATAACCGGTTTGTCAGCACCGTGACGGCGTTCCATATTCAGCATCATGGTGATCGGAATACCTCCGGCGATCCATTCGGCAGCCGGTTTCATGGTATTGCGGACACTGGACATGTAACCGGTACGTCCGGCACCGATCAGAGCCGCAGCATTGAAACCGAGGCTGTAGCAGTAGTCGGCATCGTAGTTGGAAGGAGCCGCACAACGGCCTTCATAGCCGAAGAAATGGGTCTGAGTTGAGAATTTGCCTTTGAAAGTACCTTCAGCTTTCATTGCTTTCAGTTTGGTTCCAACCATTTCGGCGAG
>JAZUPS010000341.1:0-2595 GCA_045605305.1 Victivallaceae bacterium | reverse complement strand
GGCAATTTCCAGACAGAATTTACTGGTTTCCGGCGAAAGTGCAGCGATCAGCCCGGAGAGGTGCACGATCTGCACACCTTCTTTGCCGAAAATGCGGTCAAGATCGAAATCTTTGACATTCAGCAGTCTGCCGACTTCACCTGCGCGGTCATTCTGCACGCGGGGACCGCGACTGCCGTAACCGCTGTCAGCCAGATTGAACTGATGACGGACGCCCCAGGGCCCTTCCTGTTCAAATTCCGGACCTTCATAATCCATGTGACGGCCGGCGAGATTGTCTTTGATCATACGGGCAACCGGGCTGCCTTTGACGAATGCGGTCAGAACTTTGACCGGCAGACCAAGAAAACATGCCACGCTGGCAACGTTGGTTTCGGCACTGGTGACCTGCATTTTGAAAGTTTCGCTGCAATGGAAAGGCTGTCCATCAACGGGGGTGAGACGCACGCCCATGCTGGTGGGGACCAGAAGAGCATACCTGGCATTTTCTTTAAGCTGCAAAGCCATTTTAAAAACTCCTTTTTAAATTTAACGTAAAACGTAAAAATACGCTCATGTTTTAAAATACACCGCAACACTGCAAAATGCAATGCAAAAAACAATTATATTTACCTGATTTGATTTTCACGGTGTCAGAAAAAGTAAAAATACGGCGGAGAAACCGGGAACTCTGTAATTTGCTTTTGCTTTATTCAGGTGTTATATTTATGCCCGGTCAAATTTACCCCCCGGAGGAATCCGTATCAAAGTGCCGGCTATCAGAAAAAAATTCATCTCCATATTGAATACGGTGGATACGGAAAATGACAAAACACTCTTGCCCCCATCCGGTATTTATCCGGAAGGAAAGATATAAAATCCTGACGGTAAACGTTTATGAAGCATTTACCGTCAATGGAACTGCTGCTGTTCCCACATTTTTATTTCGCGTATGATATTGGCATTGGGCGACGGACTGGTCTTCCGGAGGCACTCTTCGAACAATTCTACGGAATAATATTTCAAATTACAGGCAAAAGCAGTCTGTTTAACCTTCACCGCAAGCCCTTTGAGATCAGCGCCGCTGTAATCAGCGGTGAATTCAGCCACGGCATCAAGAACCCCTTCCTGAATCGGATATACGACATCTTTGAAACAGTGTTCCAGAATTTTTTTACGGGCAGCCACATCCGGAAGACCGACAAAAATCTGCACATCAAGACGTCCGGTCCGCAGAAAAGCTTCATCGACCAACTGCGGTGTATTGGTCGCTCCGATAAGAAGCAGCCTGTTTTTATGAGTCAGTATGCCATCAAGTTCCTGAAGGAGGATAGAAACAACTTTTCTGGTGGTCTCATGGACCTCATCGGTTCTCTTGCGAAAAATACTTTCCAGCTCATCAATGAACAGCACAGATAATTTATTCTGACGTATCTCTTTGAAAATCGCACGTATATTATTCTCGGACTCCCCGACATATTTGCCGAAAATATCAGCAACTGTAATGGCGTAAAAAGGAATATGCAGTTCTCCGGCAACCGCACGGGCAATGAAAGTTTTTCCTGTACCCGGAGGACCGTAAAGCAATATTCCTCCGCCGGGAGCAATACCATGCTGTTCAGCTTTTTTATGATCTTTCACCGGCAGGATCATTCGCAATCTGATCTGTTCCTTGACATCTTCCATACCGGCAACATCGTCCAGTCCGGTATCAGGGACATCTATCGGACGGAGCATTCCGGTGCTTCCTCCACTGTTTTTAAGGTCAATATCCTTACATGCTTTTTTCCACGTATTCACCAGAAAACACGGCGGCAGCAGATAAAGCAGAAACGAATAGCCCGGCGGATAAGACAACTTCACAAGCAGTTTGTATATGACCACATTGGCAACAATGGCACAACATAACATTTTCAGCATTCTTATACAGAACAGAACACACCTGTGGTATTCAGTGCTGAATTTGATTTTTTCCGGCAGCAGTTCTGAAATCTTCTGGCACAGAACAGAACCGCCGATCACCCCCATTATCAGAATCAATGCCTGAAGCAGCGAAACTTTTCCGGGAATTACCATCACGGTACTGATTTTCCGGATCGCTGTAAACGCCATACTGCTCTCACCGTCCTGCAAAACAGTATCAAAAATACGGTTGCTTATCGCTCTGCTAATTACATCCAAGAACAGTGTAACAAAAAATGCAGCCGTATTGCCGAAACTGCGGCGCAAATCGTTTTCAGCCAGTCCACGCAGGATTCCAACCGGAAAAAAAGCCAGAAGAAATGCCAGAAGATAATTGCCGCAGCAGCAAAAACTGAACAGCAGAACAAACAATATAAAAAACAGAAATCCACCGGTAAAAAGAACTGCTGTTTCTTCCTGAACAACTGTTTTGTTTTCCATTTTTCCACCCTCACCTGTAAAAACAAATAAAAAACTTGATAATGTCCGAAATTTTGTGAAAAATTTATATTTTATCCTTATTCAGATATGTTTTTCTCAATTAAAATATATCATGTTTTTTTCAAGCTCAAGAAACGGTTCTGTCTGCGATCGGTGGATGCAGCGTGGAGCAATGTCGAGTTTTGCGCCGAGTACGGTGCGGAAGTGTACCTT
>JAZUPS010000340.1:0-14939 GCA_045605305.1 Victivallaceae bacterium | reverse complement strand
GGTGTTTTTCACCGAAGCAAAGGCGTAAAATGCACCGTGGGGCATCAGGCAATCCAACCCGGCATCATTCAATCCGGCAACGAAGAAGTCCCGGCGGCGGCGGTAACTTTCCCGCATTTCCACCATGGCATTGCCGCCATTCTGCATCGCTTCCAGCGCCGCTTCCTGTGCCGCAGTGGGAGCGCACATGATGGCGTACTGGTGAATACGCATCATCGCCGCTATCATCGCTTCCGGAGCGCAGACATAGCCGACGCGCCAGCCGGTCATGGCAAAGGCTTTGGAAAATCCGTGAAGGAAGATCGTCCGCTCCTTCATCCCCGGCAGAGAGGCGATGGAAAGGTGATTGCCGTCGTAGTTCAACTCCGAATAGATCTCATCGGTCAAGACCGCCAGATCGTACTTTTTCGCCAGTTCTGCCACTGCCTGAAGTTTTTCCGGCGGCATTACCGCACCGGTGGGATTGCAGGGGAAGTTGAGCAAAATCGCTTTGGTTTTCGGGGTGATCGCCTTTTCAATATCTTCCGGCTCAACGGCGAAGGCGTTTTCGTACCGGGTCGTCACCGGAACCGGTACTCCGTGCGCCATAGCGATTTCCGCCGGATAAGAGACATAACACGGTTCAGTGTAGATCACCTCATCCCCGGGGGAAAGGAGCATCCGGAACGCCAGATCCAGCGCTTCACTGACGCCGATGGTCACCAGACACTCTTTGCGGTAATCGTAGGAGACGTGGTAATTCTTTTCCACATAATCGCAAATTGCCTGCCGCAACCGGGGAGTTCCCAGATTTGAGGTGTAACCGGTGTGTCCGTGTTCGATGGAGTAGATACCGCTTTCCCGGATCGTCCAGGGGGTGACAAAATCCGGTTCGCCCACACCCAGAGAGATCACATCGTCCATGGCATTGACCAGATCGAAAAATTTCCGGATTCCGCTGGCGGGCAATGAGGCGATATGGGGGGCGATAAACTTTTCAGAAACAGATTTTGAGTCGTTCATATTCTTCATCACTTTGCATTATCATGCCGGATTCTTTGTACTTTTTCAACTGGAAGGAGGTGGCTGTGGAAGTAACTCCCTCAATGGTGGCAAGTTTGGCGGCAACGAAGTTCGCCACCTGCTGCAAAGATGAACCTTCCACGGTCAGAAGCAGATCATATCCGCCGGAAAGCAGATACAAGTCGGTAACTTCCGGAAATTTGGCGATCCGCCGCGCCACCCGGTCAAATCCGCCGTCACGGTTGGGGGTGACCTTTACTTCGATCAACGCCTTTACCCGGCTTTCACTGCCCGGAGCTTCATCGGTGACGATGGCGGTATAGCCGCGGATAACTCCGCTGTTTTCCATTTCGCCGACCAATGCCGTAACTTCTGCGGCATCGGCAGACAATTCATTTGCAATATCTTCCATGCTCAACCGGGCATTGCTCCGGAGCAACGATATGATTTTGTCTTTCATCTTATTAAAGCACTCCCTGTAAAAAGAATAATGGCCAAAAGAGCAGTCCGTTGTAAACGAAACTGTCCAATACGTCAAAAGCGCCGCCCATACCGGGGACGAAGGAACCGGAATCTTTGATATTGCACATCCGCTTTACCGCTGATTCGGTCAGGTCTCCGAAGAAACTGCCCAGCGAAAGCACTATTGCCGCCACGATGAACCAAACCACTCCGATCCCGGAAAAATCAACTCCGCTGAAACGGTAAAAGAGCAAACTTACCGCCAGAGAGAGCAGCATACCGCCGATCAATCCCTCCCAGGACTTTTTCGGACTCACATTCGGAGCGATCTTGTGGTTGCCGCCGGGGAGTTTGGCGGTAAGGGTACCGACGATGTAACCGCCGGTATCAGTGGCTTTGGTCACCAGACAGAGGAAAATCAGCCAGAAGCCGGTCGCTCTGGAGTTTACCGGCAGGAAAAAGCTGTACAAAAGCATGATAAGTGATGGCGCAAGGAGCAGCATCACGCCCGCTGAGGTGAAAATTTTCTTCATGATCTCCTCCTGCATGGATAAGAGCGCTCCGCAGGAAAAGAGGATCACCAGCACCAGCAGCAAAACGACTGCAGCCCACGCTGCAGGATTCATTCTGCCGAGCAATACGCCCACCGCCAGAAGCCAGGTGACCAGTGCCGTCGGCAGAACCAGTGCCGGTTTGCCGGATTTATCCAGCATGGCACAGCATTCACCAACTGCCGCTGCCACCATAGCCGGAGCGGCGGCGATAAAGAGCCACACGCCGCCGGCATCCCAGAAAAATATTCCGCCCAGCAGCGCCATAAGCAAAGCAAAACCGATTATCCGGAACTTGAACATATTTTACCTCCTCCCGGTCAATCCATCATTTTGAAAAAACTTGACTCAACTGCCAGACAGATGGTGTGGTAAAGCGGCAGATGAAGTTCCTGAATTTTGAAGGTCTCTCTTTCCGGCACCGCAATGACCACATCGGCGAACTCCCGGCAGCTGCCGTTTTTGCACCCGGTAAGCAGAATGGTGCGGATCTTTTTTGCCCGGGCGGCGATGAACATTTTGCGGATATTTTCCGCACTGCCGCCGGTGGATATGCCGATCACCGCATCACCTTCGCGCCCCAATGCCCACAACTGCTGGGCAAAGGCGAGAAAGGGATTCACATCGTTGCCGAAAGCGCTGGTCAGAGCCGGATGGGAGAGCAGGGAAACTGCCGGCAGACCGTACTGCAGATTTTTTCCCAGTTCAGCACCGGTTTCTCCGCCGATGGAAGCAAGCAAATCTTTATCCTCAGATGAAAGTTCCCGTTTGGATTTGAATCCTTTGAGCAATTCGCCGCAAATATGTTCCGCATCAGCGGCACTGCCGCCGTTGCCTGCCAGAAAGAGGGTCTTGCCCGATTTGAAAAGCTCCACCAGTTCAGCGGCAAGTTTTTCCGCTTCCGGAGCAATATCAGCCAGCACCGGGTAACGGGTGACCATCTCATCAAAATATTTTTTCATTTTTCAACTCCACTATTTGGTAAATACATCCATAATACCGATCAGCCAGATGATGAATACCACCACCGGGATGACCAGCTGGATGTAGTAACGTGTCCATTTGGGGAACTTCCAGCCTTTGCCGGTATTCAGCTCCTCAAAGCAGTTATCCGCGCCCCAGCCGTACTTATTCAGGCAGAATACCGTCAGGTAAAGCGCACCCAGCGGCAGCAAGTTGGCACTGACGATGAAATCTTCCAGCTCAAGGATATTGCTTCCTTTGCCGAGGGGCTGGAAATTTTTCCACCAGTTGAATCCGAGGATGCAGGGGATCGACAGCACCGTAAGGATCGTGCCGAAAACGGTGCAGGAGTTTCTGCGCCGCCACTTGAATTCATCCATCCCGAAGGCAACGAGGTTTTCAAACACCGCCACCAGCGTGGAAAGCGCCGCCACAAAGAGGAAGAGGAAAAATGCTGAACCCCAGAACCACGGAAATGAGAAGTTGGCAAAAACTTTGGGCAGAGTGATGAAAATCAGCGGCGGTCCGGCATCGGGACTGACCCCGAATGCGGCACAGCTGGGAAAAATTATCAATCCGGATGAGATCGCCACGATCGTATCCAGTAAGATTATCCAGAAACCTTCCTGAAAAAGTGATCTGTCTTTGTTGACATAACTGCCGCAAATGGCAATACTGCCGATACCCAGACTGAGGGTGAAAAACGCCTGTGCCATTGCCGCGTGAAGCGCTTCGAGAAATCCGCTGCCGGTCATGCCGCTGAGGTCGGGGGCGAGGAAGAACTTCAATCCGCCGGATGCTCCGGGCAGACTCAAGGCTCTTATCACCATTATGGTCAGCAGGATGAATAAACCGCCCATCATCACTTTGATGCTCTTTTCGATCATCTTTTTCACTCCTCCGGCACAGATAAGCACTGTTATCAACAGGGAAAAGATGGTGTAGAAGAGCTGTTGACCGGGGGAGGCGAGCAGTTCATCGAATAATGCTCCATCCCATACCCGGGGATCGCCGGAAATGAACTTCACAAAGTAGAAAAGCAGCCATCCGGTAACTACGGAATAGAACATCAGCAGTATCATATTTCCGGCAAAAAGCAGATATGCCGGATACTTCCATTTGAAACGGCTTGCCGGGTTCTGCAATTTGTCAAAAGCTCCGGGGTAGGTGCTTTGACCGGCTCTGCCCAGAGCCAGTTCCATAAGCAATTCGGGCAATCCGAAAAATATCAGACAGCCGATGTAGAGCATGACAAAAACTGCTCCGCCGTATTTCCCGGCAATATAGGGGAAACGCCAGACATTTCCCAATCCGATAGCGCATCCGGCGGTCATGAAAATAAATCCCAGCCGGGTGGCGAAATGTTCTCTTTGGTTACTCACTGTATCTCATCCCGATGTAAAGTTATAAAACCATCCTATAAAATAGCACATCCCGCAACTTTTGTCAATATCATCTTGCATTTTTTGGAGAGATGATGTATTTTAAGGCAGTGAGGTCATCTCAGAGGTAATATTATCAAAATTAAGTGTGAGCTTTTCAGATAGAGGATTTGGTTATGGATTTTTCAGAATTGGCTCCCGCCAGACGCACCATCCGCCGTTTCAAACAGCTGCCCGTGCCGGATAGTGAATTGCGTCATCTTGTGGATATGGCGCGGCACTCCTCCTGTGCCTCCAATAAACAACCTGTCCGTTATGTCATTATCCGTACTCCGGAGGTGGTCAAAGCGGTCTTTGAAACTACCCGCTGGGCGGGAATGGTCGCTCCCCGCCGCAATCCGGAATGGGGTGTCAATGCGCCGCTGGCATTTATCGCCCTGACAGTTCCGGCGGAGGCGGGGAACCACATTTGTGCCGATGCAGGTGCGGCGATACAGAGCATGGAGTTCGCCGCCTGGGAGCGGGGACTTGGATGCTGCTGGTTTGCCTCCTTTGACCCGGAAAAGGTCAGCGAACTGATCACTTTGGAGGATTCCCGGAAGGTTCTTTACCTTGTCGCCGTCGGATTTCCCGATGAAACTCCCGTCGGGGAAGAGGCTTTTTCCGGCGATGTCGCCTACTATCTGGATGATGCCGATACGCTCCATGTCCCCAAACTGCCGACAGATGAGATAACTTCATGGCTGTAAAGAGAATTTTCCGCAACGTACTGGCGTTTTTGCTGTTGGCGGCGCCGTTTTTTCACCTGCCGCTTGCCTTTGCCCGGTTGACTGGAAAGGCGGTTCCCCTCTACGGATTGGTGAAAGTGGTGGATTCCCCCGTACTGGTTCTGCTTGCCCTTGCGGTCATACTCACTTTTCCCCGGCGGCTCAAAGCCTTTTTCCGTCAGAAAGATCTTTTTTGGCTCTTTGGCGCATCGGGATTGTTTCTGCTCAATGCGGTGATTTCACTTTTTACCAAAAACTCCACCCTTGAGGAGCTGTGTACCCCCATATTCTGGATAATATACCCTCTGGCGGCGGTGTGCCTTGCCGGGGAGATCCGGAAGATCCTCCCCGGTTTTGCGGGGATCGCTGCGATTTTTCTTATTTACAGCGGCATAGTTTCAGAAAAATTCACCGGACTTGCGGGCAACTGGAACTGGCTTCAGGGCCTTATTACCGCACTGCTTCCCGCCCTCGCTCTCTGGGGTGCAAAGGAAGTGACCGTTGCCCCCGGCTGGGTTTTGACTGCAACTGCCCGCCACCGCCGCAACCGGGCGGTAATTCTGCTTGCGCTATTTTTCATCTTCATGGGAATATTTTTTCCGGAAGGTCTTTCCAGGGGCGCTCTTGCCGCCGCCGCCGGAGCGGGGATTATTCTCTTTTTCCGCAGAAAAACCACCACGGAAAAGTTCTTCAAATTCTCCCTCCCGGCAGTTGGTATTCTGCTTGCCGGATTTATCACTCTTTTGCTTGCCGCTTCTTTCAATGACACCCGTTTTCTCATCTGGCAGGGAGCGCTTGACGGGGCGTTTGATGCGCCATTTTTCGGGCATGGATGCGGCAAATTCAGTGAAGTCATCCGGAGTTTTCTTCGTGAAGAGTACTTTTTTTCTCCCTTCCCCGCACCGCATATTGACCACGCTCATAACGATTTGCTCCATCTTTTTGTCGAAAACGGCTTTGCCGGAGTGCTTTTTTATTTCACGGCACTGTTGACTCTTCTGCGCCGCCGCAATCCGGCATTTATCCGGTGGATCTTCCTTGTTCTGGTGATCTGCGGCTGGTTCGATCAGCACAACTTCATCGTATCGGGTGCCGGGTTGACCGCAGTTGCCGCCGGATTGCTTGCCGCTCCACGCGGAAATAAAGAAACGGAAAATTTCAAAGGAGTTGTGTTTCTTAAATTTGCCGGAGTATTTTTACTTTTGACCGCGGTACACTTCGGTATAATCAATTTTCAAACTACATCTTTTATCCGGCAGGGGGATCTGGCTCTCATGAGCGGGGATATACCTGCCGCTTTCAGCAGATATAACGATTCCAGCCGACAGAAATCCACCACTCATGCACTCTATCAGATGGCAGAACTTTCACTGGTGAAAAATGATCCGGAAACGGCACAGAAGTTCCTTTCGCGTCTGGAAAATGAACTTGGCAAAACCGAATACCGGCACACCCGCCGTCTGCGGGCAGTTGCCGCTTTGCAGCTGAATGATCTTCTTTCTGCCGTGGAAAATATCGAACTTGCATCGGTAAATGCCCCGTTCAGCGTGATAAATGCCCGTTTCCGGAGAATTATTTTACGAGCGGCAAAAGCTCCGCAAAATCTCATTGACGATGCCGACCGTAAATTTTTCCAACTCTGCCGTATGCGCGGCATTTCTCCCGGACAAGCGGCATATTTTTCCGTACAGCAGGATGATTCCCCCCTGCCGCAGAAAAACTCCGGAAGTGATACTTCCCTGACGGAAAAAGCGCTGTTTTTCAACATTTTCAAAAGCATTTCCGCTGCCTTTATCCTGATGCTTGCCGTTTACGGTGTTGGAGTGATGATGTTTGAAAATGGCAAATCCTCCACTCTCCCGGCAGTTGCCGCCGGAATCATCATTTTTGCTCTTGCCGTATTGATTTTCCCGCTCATGTTGGTCAAATATGCCGCAATCATCCTTGCCCCTGCCGGAATTTATCTTTTCTGGAAATATGAACGCAAAGAGTGGAAAACCATACTTGTTTGCACAAGTGTCTTCATTCTGCTTTTGCCCGCACTGCTTCTGCCGCCAGCGGCATGGGATGAACAGGTCTACCAGATCGCTCTGCTGAAAAAATATGCCGCACTCAACTCCATTATGCCGCTTATGGAAAATCCCTACTCCGCATACCCCTCACTGGGTCAGCTGTGGCTGCTGCCGGGATTTGTGCTTGGCGGCTTGAATGTGCCTCTGGTGGTTTCCGGCATGTTGACACTCATAATGGGAGCGGCGGTCTGCCGTTTTGCCCGGAAACTTTCGGATAAAACCGGTGCTTTGACCGCAGTGGTGATGATATTTCTCTCTCCTTTGACCTGGGTGCTTTCCCGGTCACTTTATATGGAAATATTCATCACTCTTTTTGCCCTGACCGGGGCGTGGCTTATCCTGAAAGATTCCATTCCCACCCGGCGGGATGTTTTTCTGGCGGGGGTAATGGCGGGAGCCGCCTGTGCCGTCAAACTTACCGGTGCCGGTGCGGCTCTGGGGCTTTTCATCATGCTGATTTACCGCAAAGAGAGCCGGAAATACTTCCTGATTTTCATTTTGGGAGCTTTTCTTGCGGCATTCCCCTTCTTCCTGCGGGTGTGGATAGCTTGCGGCAACCCGTTTTATCCATATTTTTCCGGGATTTTCAACGCCACGGCGGCGGCTTGCGGAGTGGAAAAATTCCATCTGGCATTGGGGGGAAATTACGGGATAAATCCGGTTTTCGGGACTGTTTTCAATCTTCTTCTCTGTGCTTATGACGGCATAAATTACGATGGTCTGGTCTGCGGTTTTCAATACACTGCCGCCGCTGTCATCCTGATTGCCGGAGTGATCGTGAACCGAAAAGGCGATTCCCGTTTTACCGCACTTTTTGCCGCTTTTGCCGGAGCGTGGATATTCTGGAACTTCACTGCCCAGCAGAGCCGTTTCCTCTATCCGCTTTTGTGGGGAGCGGCACTGGGCGCGGTATATGCGGCATACCGTTTCCCGGAGCGCTGGAAAAAGGTGCTTATGATCACCCTGATACTGTTGTCGCTCCCGATGGCAATAGTCCATTACCCTTCGCTGAAACACTATTTTCTGGCGTGGAAAAATGTTGTTGAAGCGCAGAAAAACCCCGTACACTTCACTGCGTGGCAGAATGATGAATTGCCGTACGCCGAAGTGGTGGAAGAGCTTCAAAAACTGAAAGGGGCAAATATCGCTTCTCTCTGGGAAAGACGCACGCTCTATATGCCGGAAAATGTGACCGTCATCATGCCCGGGTTTCAGGAAAAACTCACCCCGGTGCCGGAAAGTGCCGGTAAGTTGTTGGCAGAGCTGAAAAATTTCGATTATCTCCTTATCCGTCCGCCGCAGAAAGATGTGGATAAAGGCATTGAATTTATTCCACAGGCGGTAAAGCTCAACGGGTTTCTGCTGGAGTTGCTCAAATCCGGCAAATTGACCCTCCACAGCCGGACATCTGACGGTCAGATAAGTATTTTGCGGATCGTGCCGGAAACTGCCCCGATCTCCACCCGGTTCAAGAGGGATTCCAAATCGGCAAATTTGCTCAACAATGATGCCTCTGCCCGGTAAGCTGCGGCAAAGCCTCTGCCTTTGAGGTAATCGTGGACGATTTTCCGCGCCTGCCGCATGGCGGAATCCTCCCCGTAAAGGGCGATCATCTCTTTCACATGGAACTTTACCACCATTTTCCACTCCTCCAGCGTGGGCGGCAGCGCTCCTTGCTCAAGCTCCCGGAAGAGCCACGGATTGCCCATTATCCCCTGTGCAAGCATCACCCGGGAACAGCCGGTCTCCCGGCGCATCCGGTCGTAAGCGGCTTGGGAATTGACTCCGCCGTTGGCAATTACCGGAATATGGGGAAAAGCCTCTTTTACTGCGCGGATGATGGGAAATTTCACCTCTCCGGTGTAGAAGTGTTCTCTGGTTCTGCCGTGGATAGTCAGCGCCAGTGCGCCCAAATCCACCAATCCGGCACAAAGTTCCAGTGTGGGTTCCGGATCACTCTCATCCAGTATCCGCAGTTTGGCAGTCAGGGGGAATTTGCTGTTTCGGGCTATGGCGGCAAAGCACTTCAGCGCCTGAAGGATATTCTTTCCCAGTGCCGCACCGGCACCTTTTTTTACCACCTTCGGTACGGGACAGCCCAGATTGAAATCCAGAAGTGAAAAATCCCTGCTGTTGAGTTTGTCGCAGGCGCGTTTGAGCAGTTCCGGGTCGGAACCGACCAGCTGTGCCGCCAGAAAATCCTCCTCCTCTCCCCGCTTGAGCAGAACTTCACCATTGCCGTTGGCATAAGCAAGACTGGCGGCATCCACCATCTCGGTAAAGGCATAACGGCATCCGCCCATGCGGGCGGCACGGCGGTAGGCAAGGTCGGTAAAGCCGGATAAAGGCGCCATGATCAGCGCATTTTCCGGGTAGATCATCCGGGAAGAGGTCATGATCAGAAGAGTTCCGCCCGCTGGCGTTTCGCTTCAGCGGTAGCTCTGGTGGTCAAATCGGCAAGCATGGAATCCTGCTGCTCTTTATCAAGCGCCAGATAGTTGCCCATAAGTTCATTTTCCAGCGAAGACAAACTTTCAAATGCCGTAGGTTTGGCAGGAGTATTCAGGGCGGAAGCGAACTTTTTGATGATCTGTTTCTTTTCCCGGTCGGAGAAAATGGCAAATTCGTCAAGGAGAATTTTCTGCTCACTGCGCATATCCACCAGTTCCGGGTGACGGCGGTATGCCGCTCCCAGCCGCGGCGGGGGAGCTTTGATCGGCTCCGGACCCTCAAGGTATGGGCGCAGCAGGGGGTAAACTTTGTCCCAGGTCTCGTTGCGGATATTTTTTGCCTGACGGTCGATGTAACGGCGGAGCAGTTCCAGCCGGATGCCATTCAACCGGGAAATATCCTCAAAGGACAAATTATCCGAACACTTTTCCACTGCATCAAGAAGTTCCTGATTGAAACTTTTTTCCGTTTTGTCTGTCATTTTTAATTACCTCATTTGGCGGTCAAAGGCGATGGCAAAGCCAATCAGATGACCGAAAACTTCTTCATCGAATTTGTAAACCGTATGCAAAAAACCGATTATCCGCCGGAAACTTCCCGGCTTATTCAGTTTGAAACTGCGGAAATCACCATTTTTCAAAAGTACGCAAAATCCCTCTTTATGGGGAGCGGATACCCACATCGGCACTTTTTCAGAATCCTTGAAGGCGGGGAAATATGCTCCGTCGAATCTGCCGGAAGATACCTTTTGCAATTTACCGGAATCCAGACGGTAAAGCCCCGCCTTGAAACCGGGATCAGAGGAGGAAAGTTTTCCCATTTCCCGGAGCGTTGCGGCACAGCTGCAGCGCTCTTGAAGTTGAGCTTTGGCATGAGCAGGTTCCGGGTGAGGGGGATTCCTTTTCACCTTCGGCGCAACGGCAGACTTTTTTCCGCCGATCTTCGCAGCAAAGGGGAAAACCATTTCCAGAATAAAGGAGATGTTGCCGGATAAAATAGAACTTTCATCGTTGATGATCATCTGCCAGCCCTGATTATCCGGCAGGGCGGAAACGGCAAGGATTTCCGGAAGTTTTGAGTCGCCCATGGCGGGAAAACGGTATTTGCCGAGGCGCCAATCATTCCAGTTTTCCGGCATCCGGGAAGGATCGAAAAATGCCAGTGCCTGAAGTTTTTCCGGAATTCCGTAAAATATTTCAGCAGGCAAACGCTCCGCATTGATGGGAAGGGCATCTTTGAAACGCTTTTCACACTCCGCACCGAGGTAGATCGCCAGATCACCGGCTCTTTTTTCCACAGTGACCATCGCGCCGAGGGAGAGTTTTGCCACTCCTTTTTTCAACGCATCCGGCTGACGGGCAAGCATTGCCGCCAGATTGAAAAGGCGGTTTTCCTTATCCGGCAGCGTAATGCGGAAAGCCGGATTTTTCTGGTCAATACTTAAAAACACCAGACTCCAGAGCCCGTCATTGCCCTGTAAAAGCTCTTTTAAGGGCAATCCGGCAGGCAGTTGGGGCAGAAGCACGGCGGCAAGGTCGCCGCATTGACTGATTTTTTTCAGCAGAAATCCGCTTTGAATATCGGCATAAAATGCCGCTTGAGTGCCTTCCGGGAGAGTACCGATCAAAACTTTGGCATTCAAATCACCTTTTACCGGGTACTCATTGAGCAATCCCGGTTTTTCCGGATCGGTTATTATCACTCCCCGGCTGTGAAAGTAACTGCTGCCAAGCCGGGTGGAACTGCTTCCGCTCCAGAGGATGGAGTTTACTCCGGCTGCTTCAGCTGCCAGACGGAAAATGGCGATCTTTTGAGCAAATTCCCGCCTTTCTGCGGCAGTCGGCAGCTTCAATGCACCGGCAACCAGCATGGTATCCAGCTCCTTCAGGGTCTGCTGCAATACCATGCCGCCGGTCAAATTGTACTCTGAACCATTGGGGTCAAGGTATTTTGCCGCCTCCTGCCGGGCACGGCATGAGGCATCCGGGGCAGTACATCCGGCGGCGATCATCACCGCCGTAATCAGCACCGGCATCAGCAAAAGATAGAACCTTTTCCCCATATTTTCTCCATTCAGAGCAATTCGGCGATCTGAACTGCGTTGAGCGCGGCGCCTTTGAGCAGCTGGTCACCGGAAACGAACATTTCCAGACCGCGTTTGTCGTTGCGGGAAATATCCTGACGGATGCGTCCGGCAAGGACATCGTATTTTTCAGTGGCATCGATGGGCATCGGATAGAGTTTGGCATCCGGATCATCCGCCACGGTCACGCCGGGAGCGGCGGCGAGGATGGCGCGTGCCTCTTCGGGGGTGATCTCCTCTTCAAATTCCAGATTCAGAGATTCGGAGTGGGCGCGCAAAGCGGGAATACGCACGCAGGTGCAGCTGACCGGCAGATCCGGCAGATGGAGCATCTTGCGGGATTCATTGAGCATTTTCAGCTCCTCTTTGGTGTAGCCGTTTTCAGTAAAGGCGTCGATATGGGGAATGAGGTTGAAAGCGATCCGGTGGGCGAAGGCTTTGGGTTCGATAGCTTCGCCGTTGAGGATCTGTTTGGTCTGTTCGATCAATTCAGCCATACCTTTGGCACCGGCGCCGGAAGCAGCCTGATAGGTGGCGGCAACCAGACGGCGGAGTTTTTTTGCCCGGTGCAGGGGGGCAACGGCAACCAGCATGATCGCGGTGGTGCAGTTGGGGTTGGCGATAACACCTTTGTGTTTTTTGACATCTTCGGCGTTGACTTCCGGCACGACCAACGGCACGTCATCTTCCATACGGAAGGCGCTGGAGTTGTCGATCATGACTGCTCCGGCATCGACTACATAGGGGCGGTACTCTTTGGAGATACTTCCGCCGGCGCTGAAAAGGGCAATATCCACGCCTTTGAATGAATCGTAAGTCATCTCTTCAATGACGATCTTTTCTCCCTTGTACTCCAATGTTTTGCCTGCAGAACGGGCAGAGGCGAGCAGTTTCAGGTTTTTCACCGGGAAATTGCGTTTTTCCAGGGTTTTGATCATTTCGACACCGACAGCACCAGTTGCTCCGGCGACGGCGACATTGAATTCTTTTGCCATAATTTTTTATCTTCCTTTGCTGTTACCCGGTACCATCCCGGGATTTTTTACTCTTTATGAGAAATATAATATAGCGGAATATTTGCAAAATGCAATCTTGCGTATTATATTTTTTATGTAAATGTTTTTATATTTTAACGGAGAAATTATGGACTTTATCGATTTTGATCTCAATTCAATGGATGCTGCCGCTGTTGCAGAGCTGCTTGCTTATCATGATCAACGCTACTGGGAACTGAATGATCCGCTTATTTCCGATGCCCGTTACGATCAGATCGTTGAGCGTTTGCGGCAGCTTGTTCCGGATCACCCGCTTTTGCATAAGATCCACACGCCGGCGGTGATGTCTGACGGCAAAGTACGCCATAAAAAGGCGATGCTTTCTCTGGATAAGGCATACTCTCTTGAGTCTTTGATCGAATGGGCGCAGAAATATGCCCGCACTCCCGGGGAATTATTGCTTGTTGAACCGAAATACGACGGTATTTCCGCCAACTTTGACGGCTCCATCCTCTCCACCCGCGGCGATGGGGAAGTGGGGGAGGATATTACCGGCAAACTCCCTCTTATCGAGCTGGAAACTCCCGGTTACTGCGGCAAAGTTGACCGCCCGGTGCGGGGGGAGATCGTCATCCGGGATGATGATTTCCGCAATATTTACTCCCGCATCCGCAAAAAAGATGGTGGCACTTACAAGAACTCCCGCAACGCCGTTGCCGGAATCATGACCTTGAAAGAGATCACCCCCATGTTCATGCAGGGGGCAAAACTTACTCTGGTTGACTACAATCTTATTTCCAAACCGGTAAAACTTGATGAGTTGTCTGCCAAATGGGAGGAGTTGAAACTTGCCTTTGCCTCTTTACCTTATCCCATGGACGGCATCGTACTGAAGTTTGCCGATGCCGCTTTCCGGGAGTCTCTCGGTGCAACTGCTCACCATCCCCGGGGCGAAATCGCCTACAAATTCACCAATCTCTCGGCGCAGACCACCTTGCGGGGAGTGGAGTGGAGCTTCGGGAAAAACTGTCTCACCCCGGTGGCAAAGCTTGCCCCGGTGGAACTTTCCGGAATAACCATCAAACGTGCCACATTGCACAACGTTCAGAATATCATCGATATGGATTTGATGATCGGTGATCAGGTGACTGTGGAACGGGCAGGGGATGTCATTCCCTACATTGCCGCCAGTGCGCCGGGGGAAAAGCGCACTTCGCCGCTGATTTCGGAGTGTCCGGCGTGCCGGAGCAAACTGGTGAGAAAAGGTCCGGAACTCTGCTGCCCCAATCCGGAGTGTCCCGGCAGCCGTCTGCAGCTGCTTGCCGCCGCAGTCAAAAATCTCGGTATTGAAAGGCTCGGAGAGCCCACGGTCGCCAAGCTGATGAAAAAGTTTCATATCCGTCACCTGAAAGAACTTTTTGACCTTACCAGAGGAGATTTCCTGCAGCTTGAAGGTTTTGCAGCAAAGAGCGCGGAAAATCTCTATAACGAAATTCAAAAAGCCCGCACGGTGGATGATTTCCAGCTCATTGCCGCCTTGAATATCCCCGGAGTCGGGGCAAATATCGCCAAACTTATTCTGGAAAAGTTCCCCGTTGAAGCGCTGCGTTCCGCTTCGGAAGATGCTCTTGCGGAGATTCCCGGCATCGGACCGGAGCGGGCGAAGGCGGTGGTTTCCTGCCTGAAAGAGCGTTCAGAGGAGCTGGATGAGCTGCTTGGAGCAGTCACCATCCGCGCCAAAGCTCCTGCCGGGGAGCTGCCGGGGATCTGTTTTACCGGGAAGATGCCGGAAAAGCGCTCATTCTATGAGAAACTTGCTCAAGCTCACGGTTATGCACCAATGGATTCGGTGACTGCCAAACTTGCCATTCTCGTGGCGGCAGATGTCAATGACAACAGTTCCAAACTGAAAAACGCCCGGAAATTCGGTGTCAAAATCCTCTCTCTGGATGAGTTTCTTTCTTCACTGGAAAAATCTCAGACCCCCGACCTCTTTGCCGTTGAAGCTGCAAAATCTCAAACTCCCGACCTCTTTGCCGTTGAAGCTGAAAAATCTCAAACTCCCGACCTCTTTGCCGCCGAAGCGGAAAAAAATCAGGAGTTTGGATATTTGCCGCTTTTCGGCGATTGGTAACACGGTATTGATCCGATCAAACCGTGCGGGTCACGACCGCCCGGAAACGGGGGAAGGCTGAACCGGAAGATTTGCGG
>JAZUPS010000339.1:0-6041 GCA_045605305.1 Victivallaceae bacterium | reverse complement strand
GATCCGACTTCCACCGACTGCGATCCCCCCCTTTTCCACCACAAGTTTGGCGAAACGTGGTTCCAGCGCAACTTCAAGAATAAAATCACCATCACTCTGACGGCGGCACTGGATAACTTCCGCCGCCGTATCCACATGGCCCTGCACGATATGTCCGCCCAGCCGGTCGCCAAGCCGCAACGCCCGTTCAAGGTTGACAGCCGCGCCCGGCGGCAAAGTTCCCAGATTGGTCCGCTTCAAGCTCTCTTCCAGAGTGTGAAATGTCAAAGTTCCGCCCGCCGCTGACTCCAGCGTAAGGCAGCAACCGTTTACCGCGATACTTTCACCGTAAACCGGATCATCCACCGGGAACTCCGGCTGAATGATCAGTTTTCCGCCGCCCCGGGAAACGATTTTGCCCATTCCTTGAACCAAACCGGTAAACATCTCATATCTCCCGCAAATAACCATTGATAATAACATCATCACCGCAGGTGAAAGTTTTCACCCCGGTCAACTTGAGCGCCTCTTTCATCGCTTCCGGATTCTCTCCGCCCAGCACCGGAATACTCTCCCTGCCGCCAAGCAGCTTCGGCGCAATATGGAACTCCACAAAGTCCACCGCTCCGGCTTTTACCGCCGCGGCGGCAACCTCACCGCCGCCTTCGATCAGAAGTGCCGTCATGCCGCGGGAGCCCAATTCACTTAAATACTTATCCCACGCCGCCTTATCCGGCAGATCGACCACCTCGAAATTCCCATCGGGAAAATATCCGGCAACTTCAGCTTCTCTCAAGCTGGAAGAGAGTATTATCCGGCGGGGCTGACGCTCAAAATCCTCCGGTTCACGCACCGTCAACTGCGGATGGTCAATGCGCAGCGTGTTGCCGCCCACCATGACTGCATCCGACAATCTCCGCCATGATTGCACCCTGCGCCGCGCTTCCTCACCGGTAACCCAGCGGGAATCCCCGTTGGCACAGGCGATTTTGCCATCCAGTGTCATCGCCATTTTCAAAATCACCATCGGTTTGCCGGAAGTTATCCAGCGGAAAAAGTGCCGGTTCAACTCCCAGCAGGCAAGATTTTCCACTCCACACTCCACAGTTATCCCGTGGGATTCAAGGATTTCCCGCGCTCTGCCAGCATGTTTCGGATTGGGGTCAACTGAACCGATCACCACCCGGCTGATACCGGAAGAAATAATCGCCTCGGTACAAGGCGGAGTTCTCCCATAAGATAAACACGGTTCAAGCGTTACATAAATCGTTGCCCCCCGGGTATCGTGTCCGTGACGGCGGGCATCGCTCAAAGCGTTGACCTCCGCATGACCTTCCCCGGCTTTGCGGTGAAAACCTCTGCCGATGATCTCACCATTTTTGACGATCACCGCACCGACCATGGGATTGGGATTGGTCGTTCCCCATCCCATACGCGCCAGCGCCAGCGCCTCAAGCATATATTCCGAATCGGATCTCATGCCTGCTCCACGGTAAAAAGCGCCTCAGCGTAAAGCTCCGGATCAAAATCCTGCAGATCCTCCGGCGCTTCACCGAATCCGGCGAAAAAGGTTGGCAGCTGGAACTCCTCATGGAGTGCCACAGCCATACCGCCTCTGCCGGTACCGTCAAGTTTGGTCAAAACCAACCCGGTAACTCCGGCAATTTTGCCGAACTCCCGCGCCTGACTGATCACATTTGAACCCAATGAAGCATCCACGGTAAGCCAGACTTCATGGGGCGCACCGGGGAGAACTTTGCCGATGGAACGGCGGATCTTGCTCAATTCCGCCATCAGATCCTGCTGATTCTGCTGTCTGCCTGCGGTGTCGATCAACAATATATCCGCCTGACGGGACTTCGCCGCCATGGTCGCATCAAATGCCACACTGGCAGGGTCGGCACCATGTTTGGAAGATACCACCTGACAGCCGGTACGTTCCCCCCAGAGCTGCAGCTGCTCCACCGCGGCGGCACGGAAGGTATCACAGGCACCGAGAATAACTTTTCTGCCCTCATTTTTCCACCGGGCGGCAAGTTTGCCGATGGTCGTGGTTTTGCCGCTGCCGTTGACTCCCACCATCAATATCACCAGCGGTTCGCCTTCCGGCGCCTGAGTCAACGGCCGCATCCCCTGACGGAGAATACTCTGTACTTCAGCTTTCGCCTCGGCAATCAGATCGGCATCGGTTTCGATCTTGCCCCGTTCATAACGGTCACGGATCCGGTCAACCACCTTTTTGGCGGCGCCGGGACCGAAATCGGCGGCGATCAGCATCGCCTCCAAATCATCAAAACTGGCAGTTCCGTGGACCTTCACCCCGGAAAACACCCCGCCGACCACCCGTGCCAATTTAGTGGCGCTTTTCTCCAAGCCCCGCTTGAATATGGAAAATATGGACATTTTACTTCCCGTTTTCAGTTACGGAATTTTTAACGGAATTCAATACACCATTGATAAAGTTCCCGGCTTCGATCCCGGAAAAATCCCGGGCAACAGCCACAGCTTCATCAATACTTACCACCGCCGGAACTTCAGGGAAAAACAGCATTTCCGCCACCGCGACCCGCATAATATTGCGATCGACTCCGGCAAGACGGTTAAGCTCCCAATTCCGGCAGTTTTCTGCGATAACCTTATCGATCTTCTCCCGGTCGCAGGTCACAGCTTCATAAAGCCGCACCGCATAATCCCGGGCGCGGCGGGTGTTGCGTGAATCATCCAGAGAAAATTCATCTTTCACCGACTCCAGAAAAAGATCGAACTCCGCTGCTCCCGGAGTTTCCTGCTTGCTCTCACAGGCAAACAGGAACTCCATTGCCAACTCTCTGCCCAGCCGTTTGGAATGAGCCGGAACCTGTTCTGACACGTCGGAATTAAGCATTTTTGATCGCCCGTGACAAGTTGACCATCTCGATTGCCGCCAGCGCCGCATCGACACCTTTGTTACCGGCTTTCACGCCGCTGCGGTTGATCGCCTGCTCCAGATTGTCGGCAGTGATCATGCCGTAAGAGACCGGCACGCCGGATTCCAGACCCAGCTGTGCCAATCCTTTCGCCACCTCAGCATTGATGTAGGAGGCGTGGGGCGTATCGCCCTGAATAACCACACCCAGCGCAACGATCGCATCAAATTCTTTGCGGTCAAGCATCTTTTTAACCCCGAAAGGGATCTCATAAGAACCGGGAACGTACGCCACTGATACGTTTTCCGCATCGCCGCCGTGACGGACGATCGCATCGATCGCTCCGGAAAGCAGACGACTGACCAGAAAATCATTGAATCTGGCACAGACAATACCGATTTTGATTCCGTCGGCACACAAGACACCTTCAAAGATCTTTCCAGCATTTTTATCCATTGTTGAAAAATCCTTTCCCTTTATCGCAGTTCAACTTTCAGCTCAGCAGCCAGCCGGGCGCGGATCTTCTCCACTGCGGCATTGACCTCGTTATCGGTCAAAGTACGCTCCCGGTTGCGGAAGCTCAAGCTGTAAGCCATACTCTTTTTCTGCTGTTTTTTCAAATCATCATCAATAAAAATATCAAAAAGCCGCACTCCCTCAAAATTCGGAGCTTTGCACTTGCGGATGAAGTCGATCACCTCACCGTGAGTGAGCGCCGCCGGAGCAACAAAGGCAATGTCACGGGCAGTTCCGGGGAACTGAGCAAGAGGTTTGCAGCTCTTTTTCACCCGTTCAGCGGCACCGATCAATGCGGCAGCTTCGATCTGGGCGAAAAATACCGGAGCAGAACTGCGCCAGCTGCCCGCAAGTTTGGGTTCCAACTCACCGAACATACCGGCAACTTTGCCCTCGATCTGCAAAATCAGCGCGTGACCGGCACGGAATCTGCCGTCAGCATTTTCCGGGATCACAAAACGGTAATTGGTAACAGCAAGTTTTTCCAGCAATGTCTCAACCGCTCCTTTGATGTCGTAGAAGTCACACAAGGCATCTCCTTCAGCAGAAAAGAGTTCCGGATGACGTTTGCCAGTCATCAAAATCAGCAGTTCGTTACGTTCTTCGGGGAACTTATCCGGATTTTTGCAGAATGCCTTATCCAATTCAAAGAGGCGCAAATTCCGGTTGCCGCGGGCAATGTTTCTGCCGACAGTACCCAGCATTTCACCCAGCAATCCCGGACGCATCCAACCGTTATCCGGTGACAGCGGGTTGGATAATTCAATAAGATCACTCTTCTCAAAGCGGCTGTCTGCCAATGCCGAAGCGGAACCGACAATGCTGTAATGCACGCACTCATCAAAACCCATGCCGATCACCAGATCGCGCACCATCTTCAGCGGAGCGTAAGCATCTTCGCTTTCCGGGTGACAAACTTTGCCAGCCACCGGGATCGTCGGGATCTTATCCAAGCCGTCGATACGCGCAACCTCTTCCGCCAAATCCGCTTCACGGGTCAGGTCAAGCCGGAAAAGCGGCGCGGTGACCACACAGGATTCGGAAGT
Organism: Victivallaceae bacterium; assembly: GCA_045605305.1. Taxonomy (GTDB): domain Bacteria; phylum Verrucomicrobiota; class Lentisphaeria; order Victivallales; family Victivallaceae; genus UBA1784. The sequence goes on along the minus strand of JAZUPS010000339.1, from coordinate 1,594 downwards.
GATATTTTCCACTTTCAAGTGAAGTTTCTGCAGAATATCCACAATACGCTCATTGGAAACGGTCGTGCCGATCAATTTGCGGATGCTTTCAAACCGGCAGTTGATCACCGGTTCCGCCGGACGGTCAGCGGCAACTTCCATCGCACAGCTGGCGATTTCGCCGCCGGCAGTTTCCAGAATCAGCTGACACGCCCGGATGGATGCCAGTTCCGCCATGTCGAAGTCAACTCCGCGCTCATAACGGTAGCTTGCATCGGTGGAAATTCCCAGACTGCGGCTCTCCCCGCGGATGAATGAGGAGTTGAATACCGCACTTTCCAACAGGATCTCAGTGGTGTTTTCCGTAACTCCGGAGTTTTCACCGCCCATGATACCAGCCAGCGCCATCGGCTTTTCCGCATCAGCAATAACAAACTGGTTTTCAGTAAGTTCCAGCTCTTTACCATCCAGCAGGGTAATTTTTTCCCCGGCTCTGGCATTACGGGCAACCACCCGGTTGCCGGCGAGCGTGGCACGGTCAAAAGCGTGAAGGGGCTGACCGAGTTCAAGCATGACGAAGTTGGTGACATCGACCACGTTGTTGATGGCACGCAGACCGACACTTTCCAAACGCTCTTTCAACCACTCCGGCGAAGGAGCGACTTTGACATTTTTGATCACCCGACCGATATACCGGGGACAAAGTTTGCTGTTTTCCACCGTCACCAGACCGGGGATCTCCGTGTCGCAGGCGGGAATGGAAATTTCCGGCAATTCCGCCGGAGTGGAAAGCAGACAGGATACATCCCGCGCCACACCCCACATGGAAAGACAATCCGGACGGTTCGGCGTGATCTCCAGCTCAATTCTGGTATCGCCGGGAAAAAGATCGATCATGGGTTTGCCAAGTCCGGTATCTTCCGGCAGGATCATCAATCCATCATTATTATCAGAAATCCCCAACTCCTCTTCGCTGCACATCATGCCGCAGGATTCAACTCCCCGGAGTTTGGAACGTTTGATTTTGAAATCGCCTTCAGCAGTGTGAAAGACCGTACCGATCTTCGCCAGCGGCACGATCGCACCGGCATCGCAGTTGGGCGCACCGCAGACGATCTGCAGCTCCTCTTTGCCGTCAGTAACTTTGCAGACGGAAAGGTGATCACTGCCCGGATGGGGTTCACGGGAAAGGATTCTGGCAGTAACTACACCTTCGGGGATGGTGGAATTTTTCTCCACCTTTTCCACCTCGATGCCCGCCATGGTCAACTTATTGCAGAGATAGGCATCATCACAGTCAAGTTTGACGTAATCACTGAGCCATTTTCTTGAAATATCCATCTATACCACCTCAAAATTGTTCCAGAAAACGGACATCATTATCATACAGGAAACGCAGATCGGGGATCCGGTAACGGAGCATCGCCAGACGTTCAAGTCCCAGACCGAAAGCGTAGCCGCTCCAAACTTCCGGGTCATAACCCACATTTTTCAACACATTGGGATCGACCATGCCCGCACCGGCGATTTCAATATAACCGGAATTTTTACAGACATTGCACCCCTTGCCGCCGCAAACCACGCAACTGAAGTCATACTCCACGCTCGGTTCGGT
>JAZUPS010000338.1:0-2623 GCA_045605305.1 Victivallaceae bacterium | reverse complement strand
AAAGAGACTCACTGGGCACGATACAAAAAATCTGACGGGCAGCCTTTGAAAGAGGTTTACGGCAAATCTTCCGGAACACGCTATCAAGCGGTAAACTTTGAAAATCGCAACACGGTTGAGTTCCGTCTCTTCCGGGGAACTCTGAAATATTCCACCTTTATGGCAACGCTGGAAATTGCCGATGCCATTATCTCTCTTATGGCGTGCCTTGCCAAACAGGAACGCATTCGCATATCAGAACGTACCAAAGCTGGATTGGCAAGAATCCGTGCCAAAGGAACACAAATCGGACGACCGAAAACGGATATTGAGCTTATTCAAAAAGCCAAAGCATTAAGAGCCAATGGATTATCTTATGCTGCCATCGGTCGTGAGCTGAATTTAAGCAAAGCAAGAGCCTATCAACTCTGCAATGAACAGTAAAGGAACACCACATGAACACCGCAAAACAGTACAATATGGAGGACTTTTCACTCGCTATGGGGACCGGCAACATCTTTCAGACGATTCTGGAAGACTATGAAAAGCTGGGGATGGTCGGAGAAAACCACAATAAACTTATGTGCTATCTGGCAGCAACCACCCGATTGATGGAAAAACCGCTGAATATCCTTGTTTTGAGCTCATCCGGAGCTGGTAAATCCACCTTGCAGGATAAAACTTTGAAACTGATGCCTCCGGAAGATGTCATCCGCACATCAGCAATCAGCGACAAAGCATTGTTCTATCAGAAGAGCTTGAAGGGAAAAATCCTGGCTCTGGAAGAGGCGGCAGGAATGAAAGATACTTATGCCATCCGAACACTTATTTCAGAAGGATACTTGATGCAGGAATCAGTTTCCGGTTGTCAGAGTGTCAGCCGCTATGTGGAAGGTGGATGCTCCATCTTTCAAACCACCACCAATCCGGAAATAAATCCGGAGACCAAAAGCCGCTTTTTCGTGCTGGGTGTCGATGAATCCAAAGAGCAGACCTGCCGCATTTTGGCAATGCAAAGGAAATCTCATACTCTGGCGGGGATGATGGAAAATCAGGATGAAGCGGAAATAATCTTCCGACACCGGACATTTCAGAGAATGCTCCAACCGTATGTTGTAGTCAATCCATTTGCTGATAAACTGTTTTATGAAGATGACCGCTTACAGGCAAGACGTGACCAGCCGAAGTTCCTGAATCTCTGCAACGCAGTAGCTTTCCTGAATCAGATGAAAAAGCAAGTCAAACGGTACGGGGATGTGGAATACATCGAAGTTGACCGTGAAGATATTCAACAGGCAGTTGAACTGGCTTCAGAGGCTCTGGGAGTAAATCTGGATGAATTGTCGATTCCCGCCCGTAATCTGCTGGAACAACTCACCAAACTGGGAATGAAAAAGTTTACCCGCCGTGAAGTGATGGAGAGGACCGGCTGGACGAAAACAAGGCTTCACATCCACTTGCAGGAGTTGATGGATATGGAACTGGTGATATTGGAATCCGGCAAAAAGAATACGGTTCAAACCTACAAACTGCTTTACGACGGAGATTTGAGCTGCCGCAAGTTCTTTTTGGGGCTCAAGACAGCAGATACAGTAGATACAGCAGAAAATCAGTAAAGTGTTCAACGTGTGTTCACATACTGTTTAACCACTATTCACAAAGGGTGACACTCCCCAAAGTTCCGGCAGACAATTTTCGAGGCATCGGCGAGAAGATGTAAAAATGAGATTTGTACGCGGCTACCCTCGGTGGTAACCGCTAAAATCACATTTTTCGCAGATTCCGGCGAGGACCGAAAAGAGATGTCGGGCTTTGGGCAGTGTCGCCCAAAAGGAAAAAATGACCATGAAATGTCTCAACATCCGTGCCAAACTCATCATCCAGCAGCTTTACTAATCAATGTTCCATGAGCCGTATATGCTGACCGATGGGAGCCATGCCAAAATCAACAACAATCCTGCTTTTATGCCCGTTGTCATCGAAAAAGTCGGAAAACTTCCGGGCTACGGAGAAGTCATCAGCATCGCTCATTACGGAGAGCAAAGCGGTGACTTAATGGCTGACCCGGAAATGGAATTCACCATCATCGGAGGTGACTATTACCCCATCAGCTTCCGCAACGACTATCTGTGCAAACACAACAGCATCTTTGAAGACGACGGCATAAATCTGCCCCTGCAGCACGACTTAACCACCTTCGCCAATCAATGGATGCGAAACATCGCAGAGCAACAAAACTTAACTATTCTTGTTCAATAATACGTTCAAGTTCTTTAAAAAATTCATCACCATTTTGAGGTCTCTTAGATTTGTTGTATTTGAGAGACCTCAAAATTAGATTTTTAAAATTATCATCATCTGATTGCCAATCTTCTTCATTCACGATGCCTACAGGGATAGTTTTGTTGATAACAAACCAAAAAACAGCAGCCATTTGGAAAATATCAGAGCAATTAGATGGTTTTATCGTATTATCAACTAGATTGTTGCTTGCTTCAGGAGACATCCAAAGTTTAGGACCGACAATTTCCCCATCACGGGTTATTTCAGAAATTTCGTCTTGAATATCATCCTCATAGCACAATCCAAAATCTGCAATAATCCAATTATCTCCCGATATTAAAATATTTTCTGGTTTTATGTC
>JAZUPS010000337.1:0-36140 GCA_045605305.1 Victivallaceae bacterium | reverse complement strand
ACTCCTTGGCTCACAGAACGACATGGCTACGATCCGACTTGGGTCTGGGTGGAAAATTTACCTTTGAAGGTACCTTCTGCTTTCATCGCTTTCAGTTTGGTTCCAACCATTTCTGCAAGCATTTTTTCGGTTTCGATCAAGGAAACCTGCACGTTGCCGTGAGGGTCGCGGTCATTACAGAGCTGCATCTGGATACCGGCAGGCAAAGAGGCAAAGACTTTTGCGGATTCAGCGGAAAGTTTTCCGGCGGCAAAAGCAACTTTTTCGTTTTTGTCCATCGCTTCGACAGCTTCAGCGTTGGCGGCAAGCAGATCGTTGAGTTCGGCGATCAGAACTTTGATTTCGGGAATGAATTCGACCAGACCTTCGGGGATCAGGGCGACACCGAAATTCATACCGATAGCGGCACGGCCGGCAACGATAGCGGCAAGGTCATCAACGATCTGCCCGAGAGTCATTTTCTTTTCAGCGACCTCTTCAGAGATGATTGCCGCATTGGGCTGGGTCTGCAGCGCACACTCCAAAGCAATGTGAGAAGCGGAACGGCCCATCAATTTGATGAAGTGCCAATATTTTTTCGCGGAATTGGCATCTCTGCCGATGTTACCGATCAATTCACTGTAAACGCGGCAGGCAGTATCAAAACCGAAGCTGGCTTCGATCCATTCATTCTTGAGGTCGCCGTCGATGGTTTTGGGGCAGCCGATGACCTGGATGCCGACATTGTTGCTCTTGAAGTATTCTGCCAAAACACAGGCATTGGTATTGGAGTCGTCACCACCGATGATGACCAGCGCGGAAATACCGGCTTTTTCGCAGTTGGCTCTGGCGGCCTCAAACTGCTCTTCAGTCTCAAGTTTGGTACGACCGGAACCGATCATATCAAAACCTCCGGTGTTGCGGTAGGCATCAATGATGTCAGAGGTCAATTCCATGTATTCGCCTTTGACCAGACCATCGGGTCCTTTGAGGAAACCGAAGAGACGGCTGTCGGCATTCAGGGATTTGAGACCGTCAAAGAGACCGGCAATGACGTTGTGACCGCCGGGGGCCTGACCGCCGGAAAGGATAACGCCAACGTTGATCGCGGCCTTTTTCTCTCCGCAACCGGGGGCAAAGGTCAGAACCGGACTGCCGAAGGTGCTTTTGAAGAGAGCCTGGATTTTTTCCACATCAGCAACAGCGGTAGTTGCACCGCCTTCCTGAACACATACCGCTGCACCATTCTGCAAAGCGGCGGGGAGTTTCGGGGCGTAGGCAGCGCGTGCCTGCTGCAACGGAGAAATTTTACTCATTTTCTTTTTTCCTTATATTTAGGGTTTGGTTCAGTACAATAAAAAATGCATCTGTATAAAATAGCTCAATATTGCTGATTAATCAAGGTTTTTATCCGGATTTTTTAAGACTTCTTCCCATGGACGGTAAAAGCTTTTGCTGTCTGAGTTGAAACAGTTGAAGCGGATGATATGCCACAATGCGGCAAAACCATCTTTCCAGCCGATCTTTTTTCCCTCATCATAGCGGCGGGGATTGTAAGAGATCGGAACTTCCCATATCCGCAATTTTCTGGAACGCGCCAGCTTCGCGGTCATCTCAACTTCAATACCGAAACGCTCACTGCCGAGCTTCAGATTTTGAATGACCTCTCTGCGGAATGCTTTATAGCAGGTCTCCATATCCGAAAGATGGATGTCGGAAAAGAAGTTGGAGAGAAAGGTCAAAAACTTATTTCCCATTTCGTGCCGGAAATATCTGACCTGTCCCGGGGTGTTCATAAAGCGCGCACCATATACCGCTTCAGCTTTTCCATTGACCAGCGGCTGTATGACCAGAGGATAATCTTCCGGATCATATTCAAAATCAGCATCCTGAATGATTACATAATCTTTGGTCGCTTCGGCAAAACCGCGGATGATCGCCGCTCCTTTGCCATGATTTTTTTCCTGCTGAAGCAGCTTTACTCTACTGTTATCTTTGAACTTCTGCAGTTCCTGCCAACTTTTGTCTTTGGAAGCGTCATCAATTATCAGCAGTTCACCGACTTCAGGCCGCGCAAGAACCATTTCAACGATTTTGCAGATGGTCGCTTCTTCATTGTAAACCGGCATCACCACAGAGAGTGAACCATCGGGGATCGGAAGATTTTTCATTATTTATTCTTTCCCAATTCTCTGGAACGTTCCGCCGCCGCCCGGACAGCTTTTATCACTGCACCGGAAAAACTCCGGTCGGCAAGCACTTCCAGCGCCCGGCTGGTTGTTCCCGCCGGACTGGTTACTTTATCTTTCAAACTTGTCGGGTGTTCTCCGGTTTCGAGAACCATCGCCGCCGCCCCAAAAACAGTTTGTGCGGCAAGTAACAATGCTGTATCCCGCGGCAAGCCTTCGGCGACTCCGCCATCGGCAAGAGCCTGAATAAATTCAAAAACATAGGCTGGACCGCTGCCGGAAAGGGCGGTCACCGCATCCAGCGCAGATTCATCGAATTTGAATGCGATTCCTGCGGCTGAAAGAATTTTTTTTGCAAACGCCTCTTCATTCTGAGTGACATCTCCGCTGCAGGCGTAACCGGATGCTCCTTTGCCAACCAGCGCAGGAGTATTGGGCATTACCCGGATGATCCGTGAACTTCCGGAAATCTCCATCAACTTTTCAATGGAGATGCCCGCAGCAATGGAGATTATCAACTTGTTTTTCAGCTCATCGCGCAAATTGGCAAGCTTGCCGATAACCTGCGGTTTTACCGCCAGCAGCACCGTTTCACTACCGGCGATACCGGATGAAGGAGAATTTGTGTCAACTCTTACTCCGGAAAGTTCATAAAATGCTTTTGCTGCTGCGGCACTGGGATCAAAAGCTCCCAATTCATCCGGGGAAAATGCTCCGGATGATGTTAATCCGCCGGCAATCGCACTTGCCATTTTTCCTGCACCGATAAAATATAACTTTTTCATAAAAATCAACCTTTACTGATTGAGATGATCTGCCAAATCATTACCGCTGCACCTGCCAGAAATAAATACCATGAAAAGTATTCCAGCTTTTTACTGCGGACTATTTTGACCAGTAATGCCAGTGATGCAAAACTGCATACCACGGAAATCACAAATGCAGAAATCAGCTGCGGGAGTGAAAAATCCCCCAACTGAAATTTGCCGGCCGATAAATCAATGACCTCAAGAAGTACTGCTCCGGCTATTGCCGGTAATGCCAGCAGAAATGAATATGTTGCCGCCGCTTCAAATTTGATTCCGGAAAGGATTCCTGCGGCAATCGTACTGCCGGAGCGGGAAATTCCGGGGATGATCGCCAATGCTTGCGCGAAACCGACGCTTAATGCCTGACGCAGAGAGATATTTTTCAACTCCGTCTCACTCTTTGCCCGCAACTTTTCTTTGCCGGTCAGACGGAGGATAGAGGCTGTTATAAGTAATCCCATGGCGACTGACAGCATGTCGCCGAAAAGCATATCTGCCAATCCGCTCTTTTTAAGAAATATGCCGACGATCCCTGCCGGTATCGAACCGATAATGATCATTCCAAGCAGATGGAGTTGATCTTTTTTGAAAAAGCCGATCAGGGTCTTGAAGTAGAAAACCACTATCGCCAGCAGTGACCCTCCATGCAAAACAATGCTCAATGCGGCTCCGGTATCTTCTCTGATCCCGAAGAATTTGCTCAATAATGCCAAATGTCCGGAGGAACTGATCGGCAGAAACTCTGCAACTCCCTGCAGAATTGCCAGTATGGAAATTATAATCCAGTTGTTCATAAGCTGTAATAACTGTATTTTATTGTATTTCCGGAGTCAATTTTTCATTCTCCGGTTTTGTTTTCTGCGGGACAAATGGTTTGATCGTGTCAATGACCTTGTCTCCGCTCTTTTTGGTATTTTCCCACTTTTGCTCTATTTGTTCCATTCCTTCGGCTGCCGCATCCGGATTTTCTTTCAGATAGAAAAAATAAAACGCTGCGGCACCAAGCAGGAGTGCCAGAACAAAACCGCAAAAAACTCCGCAACTCCACCGCATCAGACAAACCTCTGCCCGCGTTCAAGTATATCTATTACCAGAGGCATGAAGGTCAATTCAAGAACAGGAAGAGCCCACTTTACAGCAGGAGCTTCGCCCTCTTCTTCCCGAAGCAGCCGGTCAAGTCCGTTAAGTTTTGCTGTCTTTTCTGCCAGAATCAGCCGGAAGGTGTCGTCTTCTCTCAAGGTCAAAGCAAGCATTGAGGTCGTATGCGGCAAATTGTCTGACACAACCAACTGCATCATTCCGCAGTAGTGCATGCCGATCTGTTCTCCAGTGACATTCAGGGCGACCGGGCAGATCACCGAACCGTGACTGCGCAGAAGCAGATCCTTGCACTTGACTCCGGCATAGTCCACCAATTTCATGGAGGGTTTGAAAGCAAGCATGTCTACCAGTTCCAAAACCGGAACCCCCTGGGTCGGTTCATGGAAAAATATGTAATCAAGATGGTCTCCCGGAGGACCGATGTAGAGTTTATCAAGATTAAATACATTGTCGTCATCTTTTTTCTGAGTTGTAGACGGAAAACCATCTTCACTTTCTTTCATCCACTTTTCGTCGACGATCCGGGGAATTGAATCCATATCGACAGGTTTGCCGCCGTTTGCTTCGATCGCGCGAAGGATCAGCAGATGCTGCAGCATTACCGCCCTTTCTCTGGATGATACATCAAGAACGGTCAGGATCGCGCTGAGTTGATCCGGTTTGGGCAAAACAATGCCATGGGTGAATTGGGAAATCGCAGCCGAAGTGACATTGAGGGCGTCGGCAAGAATAGTTTGTCTTATTCCGGACTCACGAATAATGGAGTAAAGTTTCTGGGCAAACTCTTTTTTGGTCATCTGAAAACCTCCTTTTGCGGGATATACACTGTATTGTCTTAATATATATCGCAACAATAAACATAGCAAATCAACATTTAAATAAATATCGATTTTTTTGTGAATTTTCGTTTTTTTTGACGTTTTTGCAAAAAAATGTGTTTTTTTATTAAAACCGCTGAAATAATTTTTTCACAGATTGAGGTTTTACTGTTTGAATAAACTAAGGAATAAAATGTTACGATGAATTTTTGTTTTGCCGGATGAATAAAAAATGGCAGTAGTTCGGTAAAAAAACTGCTGCCATTTTGTTAAACAGGAATTTTTTTGCGGGCAAAAAATCCGTTTCTTATTTAAAGACCTCCACGATGCCGTTGATCACCTTTTTCCCGGATTCATGAGTTTTATCGATCAGCACCCCGCCGCCTTGAACTAAGGCGCCGCTGGCGGAAGAAGCTCCTTTTACCAGAAGCCCGCCGGCAGAGGTAAAAAGTTTCATACCGGATTCTGCTGCGGATTTGACGAAATTCAATGCCAGCTGATCGGCATTGGTTACTCCGGAACAGGTGTCACGCAACCAAATCGCCTGCTTGTGCAGGAATGGCAGGGGGTTGATGTTCATGTCATCGACAAAAGAGTAGTCGCTCATGGCGTATGCCAGCGGAATTTTGACCGGCACTTTGATCCGGTCATCTTCCAGATGGAACCAGCTCTGAGAAAGTGAAAGAGACTTGAGTTCTGCTTTCGGCTGCTGTGACGGGTTCTTTTCCGGCTCATTTTCTGCGGGTTTTCCGGCATCAGTTTCAGGCGGCTGAGGCAGGAGATTCTGAAATGAGTCAACAAGAGCCAGTATGTTGAAGTCTCCATCGGTGCTGAATTCAGCACAGGCAAACAAACCGGCAATGCTGACATCATCAATCACCGGAGCCGGAGAATAGATCGTTTCCGGAATAAGCTTCACTTTGATGTCGCCGATTGCAAGCATATCACCGAGTGCGTAACTTTTAGGATTTGCCACCCGGATATTATTGATATTGATTTCTCCGCCGGTAAGAGAGCCGTCAAGTTTTTCAAGATAGAATCCAAAGCCGTCGATGCAGTACTCTTTGCGCTTATCACGCCAGTTCAACGCAATATCCTGAATGCTGAATTTTTCGATCCATACCTGAGGCGGAACGGTTTTTTCTGCCGGTTCCGGGGCAGGCGGAGCTGATTCCGCCGGAATGAATTTTTCAGCCAGCGCAAGGAAATTGAGTTTTCCGGAATCATTCACTTCCGCATTGACGTGAAGTTTGCGTAACTCTATATTACGGATAAGTATCTTGTCGGAAAGAAGCGAGTCGTTGTCCCATGAAATGTAAAACGTTCCCAGATTCACTATCAACGGGGTCTCGTATCCAGCCGGATTAGTCGCTTGCAGGTTGATGATTTTGAATGTTCCATTGGCAAGAGAAAGATCTATGTCGTCAACCGTAATATCCAATCCGGTAACTGCGGAACCGACCTTCGTAACAGAAAAAGTGAGGATCGGATTGATAAAAATTATTACCAGCAGCAGCAAAGCAATCGTTGCCGCGATGAACCAGAGAAAAATTTTCAGGATCAACTTCGGCACAGATGTCTTTACTTTTTCTGTTTCCTTTGCGGAGCTGTCAGCTGGTGTTTTTTTCCGGGATAAAAGTTTTGAAAAAAAATCTTTTATACTGCGGTTCTGATCATTTTCCGGCATAATTGTTTATTCCTCATACTTGGGGGTTATATTTCGCTGCAAGTTTTTCCAGCGCTGCGATTTGTTTGGCGCTGAGGGTCTTGCCGTCTGAAAACTGATTGGAGATCGATTGATAAAACTTCTTTTCATCAAAGGCAAAGCGTCCTTTCTTTTCCGGTGCTGCCCAGTTGGTTACTGTTGAAAGCTGCTGCAGCATTTGAGCGATCCGCTCTTTGTCAGAACTGGCTGATTTTTCTTCCGGAATATCTTCTATCTGCAGAGCCGCAAAAACAGCCGGTGCATCGGTCAACTGGTCACGATATTTCACCGCCATCTTTTTCAGCGCAGCCAACTGCTTTTCACTGAGAGCCTTGCCGGAAAGCGCCTGACGCTTGAGGGATTTGAAGAACTTCTCTTCATCAAAGGCGTAACGTCCTGACTTGACTTCCGGGAACACCACTTTGCTGAATGCGGCAAATACCGGCGCGTAACCGCCGTCTTCCGGAACCGGAGGACGTTGATTTTCAGCTGCCATCCGCTCCTGATAACGGGTGCAGGATTCCGCAAAATCTTCTTGCATTTCCTGTGGCAATCCGGCAAATTTCTCATTGAGCTGGTTTGCGTATTTAGCCGCAATGGTCAAAAGAGCCTGATACTGTTTATTGCTCATCTTTGATGATTCGGAAAACTTGTTCCGGATAGATTCCACAAATTGAGCATCATCAAACACCCGGCGTCCGACTTTCTGTTTTTCCTCAAAAACCACACCATTGAATATATTGAGCAGAGCTGAGGCTTTTTCTGTTTCCGGCGCACCGCTTTCTTTTGCGGCGGTAAGCCAGGGTTTGAACTCATTGTAAAAGTCGGTCATCATCTGTATCCAATGAATGGAACCGGCTTCCACATCGTCCAGCTTCTGTTCCATTTGAGCGGTAAAGCCGATATTGAAAAGCTCAGGGAGAGTTTCCACCAGAAAATCATTCACCGTAAAACCAAGTTCTGAAGGAAGAAGTTTATTCTGTTCTTTTTTTACATAATCACGGTCTTGGATCGTCCGGATGATCGTGGCGTAAGTTGACGGTCTGCCAATACCGTTTTCCTCCAGCAGTTTAATCAGTGATGCTTCGGTAAATCGCGGCGGCGGCTCGGTAAACTTCTGCTCTTTGGTAAAATCTTCAAGAGTCAGTTTGTCGCCGACTTTGAGCGCCCGGAGCAGGGCAGGGCGGCAATCTTCTTTTTCACCCTTTCCTTCGCCGGAAATGGTGAGAAATCCGGGAAAGGTGGTCAAAGTTGCGGTTGACCGGAAAAGATAACCGTTTTTATCACTTCCGTCAATATTCACATCCGCAGTGACCAACTCTTGCCGTGCCTGAGCCATCTGACTGGCGACAAAGCGTTTCCAGATCAAGGTATAGAGCTTGAGCAGCGGACCGTCAAGCAAGCCGCTCAACGACTCCGGGGTCCGGCGCACATCGGTCGGTCGGATCGCTTCGTGAGCTTCCTGCGCCGCGGCCTTATTCTTATAGTAATTGAATTTGGCGGGGAGATACTCCTGACCGTAGGTGTTTTTGATGAACTCCGCCGCCGCGATTTGAGCTTCTTTTGCGATGGTTACCGAGTCGGTACGCATGTAGGTGATCAAACCGACAGAACCCTCACTGCCAAGCTCAACACCTTCGTAAAGCTGCTGTGCGTAACGCATGGTACTGGATGCCGAGTAGTGCAGCAGCTGGTTGGCAGATTGCTGCAGGGTACTGGTGGTAAATGGCGGGTAGGGGTTGCGTTTACGCTCCTGCACGGTAACGGAACTGACCAGCGGGATACTGCCGTTGCGTACAGCTTTTTCGATCAACTCAGCATCTGCTGCTGAAGCGACCGTAAAATCTTTCTGGTTGATTTTGAAAAGTTTGCTCTGGATAAGCTCCCGGTTTTCTGTACCGAATACAGCGGCAAAGTTCCAGTATTCTTCCGGTTTGAATGCCAGAATTTCCCGCTCTCTTTCAACGATCAGACGCAACGCAGCAGACTGCACTCTTCCGGCACTGCTGCCTTTGCCCAGCTTGCGCCAGAGCAGGGGGCTTACCTGATAACCGACGATACGGTCAAGAATACGCCGTGCCTGCTGAGCATCGACCAGATTCAAATCGATGTCCCCGCGGTTGCCGATGGCGTTTTCGATCGCCTGACGGGTGATTTCGTGAAAAGTCACCCGGAGGAATGGAGCTTTTTTATTGACCGGAGAAAGAAGATTTCTCAAGTGCCATGCAATCGCTTCTCCTTCGCGGTCAGGGTCTGTTGCCAGATAGATCTCATCGGCTTTTTTTGCCGCATCTTTCAAGGTTTTGATCACCTGACGGCTGCGCGGGGTATCAACATACTGCGGAGCAAAGTTGTTGGCGATATCGATTCCGAAATCATGTTCCGGCAAGTCGCGTACATGTCCCATGGATGCAACGATATTATAATCAGTTCCCAGCATCCGGCCAATGGTTCTTGCTTTGGTCGGAGACTCTACGATCAACAATTTAGACATAATAAACCTCGTTATTTCATTTCTGCATACCGCAGATTTTTTATCTCACACGCGTGCGCGTATCGTACACACTAATTTACATTATCACAAACGTACCGGGTTTGTCAAGGGGAGTAGCAAAAATATTTTCAGGAAAAATAAAAGTTTACTGGTTTTTGTCTGCTGATGGTGTATATTAATAAAAGAGGTACTGTTAAAAATCAGATGGAGTATTGAATGAAAAAGATACATTTTCTTGCTGTTTTCGCCGCCGTTGTGTCACTGATCTCCGGCTGTGCATCGGTTGAGGAGCAAATTTTTCCTGCCGATATTACCTTGAAGGAGTTGGAAAAAAGGATAAATAAAGCTTCTGACCCGGATGGTGTTTTTGCCAATAGCAAAAGCTATATCATGCGTCAGGAGGTGCGAACCAGCCAGTTCCTCGACGAAGATCAGGTAAAAATGGTTGAACTGAAATTTGAAAAGCCGGATAAACTGGCGTTGATCACTTATGATGAAAATCAACCTGCCAGTATCTTTTGCACCGATGGCAAAGATGGCTGGATCGCCGATTGTTCCAGCCGGAAAATCGTTCAACTGGAAGAGAACGGATTGAAGCGGATGCAGATGCTTACCCGTCTCAGCTCCCCCGGTTCCGGCGGTTATGCGGCAGTATTCTCCAAGGTGGAAGTGAATAAATGCATCAACGAAGAAGGGGAATTTTACCGAATCACATGTTATCCGGAGTATCAGAAGTATCCGATTTATTTCTATGTTGACAGTAATGATTTTCTGCTTCGCAAAATGAATATGACCGTTGAGGTCGATGGAAAAACCTTTGACTACGAGAACCGCATCATTGATTATGAAACCCGGGAAGGGGTGAATATCCCCATGGTCACCGAGGTGAAACAAATGGGCGTTACCCAAAAGAGCAAGGTCATATTCTATCGGCTCAATCCCCAAATCCCGGAATCCGATTTTCAACCGCCAGTGTTCTGATCAATAAGATGGCGGATTGTGATGATCGCAGAGTCTGAATCCGGGCTCTGCGATTTTTTTACCGGCAAGAAAATCACGGATCAACTTTTCCGGATCCGGATCTTTGCCTCCGGCAAGCCAATGGATTTTGTGTCCCTCGCGCTCAAGTTTACGGAAAAATATATCCTGCCGTTTGGCAAATTGACGGATTTTATTGAGCAGTTGAGTACGCATTTCTTCAAAAGAATATTTTTTCTGCAGAAAAAGAGAAATCTCCCGGTACTCCAAACCGAATGCTTCCAACGTTTCAAAAGATACTCCGTTGCGATTCAACTGAGCAACTTCATCAATCATCCCGGCTTCAAAACGGGCATCAAGCCGCGCTTCGATCCTTTGCCGGACAACTTTCCGGGGATAAAGGACGCCGAGAAACAGCGGTTCGACGGCAAATGGCGGAGTAAATGATGGAGGAGCATCCGGATTCTGCCGGATACGGGGCGTGTCATAGCTTCGCGGCGGCAAAGCTCCTCCCGGCAGACGGTATCCATCAAGTATGGCGGCAATGTAAAGAGCGGTACCGCCGCAGATAATGGGAAGTTTGCCCCGGCTGCTTATATCTTCTATCGCCCGCCACGCATCCCGGCAGAAAAGTCCCAGATTGTAAACATCGGTTGCCGGATCGGCAATATCTATCAAATGGCAGGGGATGGAACCGTATTCACTCAAGTCCTTTCCGGAGCCGATATCCATTCCGCGGTAAACCTGCCGGGAATCGGCGCTGATGATCTCTCCATTGAATTTTTCCGCCAATTTGACAGCCAAAGCTGTTTTTCCGGTGGCAGTTGGCCCGGAAATGACGATTATTTTGACAGAATCACGAAAATCCTGCATTATTTTTCACTCCTGATTTGAATTGAATAGTGTGTCTGTATTATATTATGAAACATGAAAGTGTTTTTTTCAAATCAAAATGGAGTTTTTTTTATGGAAAATCAGCAAACTGTAGTCAAAAGTGCGCTTTTTTCCGGAATTGCGTTGCATACCGGGGCGCGGGCGACTGTCCGTCTGCTGCCGGCACCGGAGGATACCGGGATTGTCTTCCGCCGGGTGGATCTGCCGGGTAAGCCGGAGGTCAGAGCGCTGGCAAGCAATGTAGTCGATGTCCAGCGCGGTACCACCATCGCCGAAGGGAATGCCATTGTCTACACGGTCGAACATATCATGTCTGCACTTCATGCCTGTCAGATCGACAACTGCATTGTGGAAATGAACGGCATGGAGCCTCCGATCGCCGACGGCAGCAGTGTGGCTTTTTACAACTTGATCATGGAAGCTGGTATCCAGGTGCAGGATAAAGCTGCCCGCACCTTTACTCCATCGGTTCCGGTTGCCGCAATCGGCGGAAAAACGCAGGTGGTTCTGCTGCCGGATCCGGAAAAGTTGTCGGTAAGCTGTGTGACCAGTTTTAAAAATTGTCCATTCGATCCCCAGTTTTTCCAGTACGAAAAGCTGGAAAAAGAGAGCTACATAAAAGAGATCGCTCCGGGGAGAACCTTTGTCGATTACAGTGATTTGCGGATGCTTTTATCCATGGGGTTGTGCAAGGGGGGCAGTTTGGATGCTGCCGCCATTATCCATGACGGGGCGATCATCTGCAAAGATAAGCTGCGTTTCGAGAACGAAATAGTCCGCCACAAAATCATGGATGCCATCGGCGACCTCTATCTGGCAGGATGCCGGATAACCGGAAAATTGATCGCCGTCTGCCCCGGACATCCCAAAAACGTGGAGCTGGCGGGCAAACTTCTGGCTATGATGCAAGGTGAAAACAAGTAATTCCAATATACAAATAAGACAAGGAGTAGAAAAATGTCAGAAACACTCAATGCCAAAGAAATTTCAGCCAAACTCGGTTTGAAATCCCCGTGGAAACTGCTCGATCTGGTGCAGAAAAATGATGAAGCTCATTTTACCGGGTTCAAAAACTTTACTGCCAATGAAGAGTTCTTTGTCGGTCATTTTCCTGTGCATCCGATCGTTCCCGGTGTTCTGCATGTAGAGGCAATGCGTCAGCTTTGCTGCTGCTGTCTGCCCGGTGATGCCCGTGCCAAGCGGATCAAAAAACTGGAAAAAGTCAAGTTCCGCCGTCCCATTCTGCCCGGAGACCGGATGGTCGTGGAAGCTGAATTGATCGAGAGCAGCGATGATCAGTGGGTATTCAAAGCCGCGGCGAAAACCGTTTCCGGCGTCTGCAGTGAAGCATCTATCACCATTTGCAAAGATGAGCAGGGCGTTGCGCCGATCAATGAAATGCCGAAACTGGATGGCGAATTCACCCGTACAGCCGATATCCACATGGATACCGATCAGGTGATGAAACTCATGCCCCACCGTTTCCCCTTCCTGTTGATCGACTATGTGGCGAAAGTCGAAGACAGCAAGATCATTGCGGTCAAAAACATCTCTGCCAATGAACCTTATATTGATGCCGGTTTTGATACGGTTCCTGATTCATTGATGTGCGAAATCGCCGCCCAGAGCGGTTGTGCCAGCGTGCTTTCCCGTCCGGAAAATGCCGGAAAACTCGGCTTTTTTATGGCGATCGACCGTGCAGAATTTATCCGTCAGGTGCGCATCGGCGAACAGATGATAATTGAAATTGATCTCCCGCCGAGCAAATCCCGTTTCGGCAAAGGTTCCGGCGTGATCCGGGTCGGCGAAGAGGTCGTGGCTGAAATCGCTTTGATGTTTGCTATCGTTGAAGCTTGACGGAGGATGGATCATGGCACTTTGGGGAGGTCGTTTCGGTGAAGAAACGCAAAACGATGTAAAGATCTATTCGGAATCAATCAGTTTCGATCAGCGTCTTTATAAACATGATATTGCCGGAAGCAAGGCGCATGTGGCAATGCTGGCAAAACAGGGGATCATTCCGGCGGCATCAGCTGAAGCTATCCGTAATGAACTGGATAAGGTTTGTGAGCGTATCGAAAAGGGTGACTTTTCTTACGACATAGCCAAAGAAGATATCCACATGCACGTTGAAAGTGCGCTTATCGACGTGCTTGGCGCAGAGGGTGCGCGGGTTCACTCCGGCCGTAGCCGCAACGATCAGGTAGCGCTGGATTTCCGCCTTTATTTGCGGGATGCGGCAGATAGATTGATCGAAAAAATCCGTGTTTTTCAGCGGGAACTGGTAAAGAAAGCAGATGCGGAAAAAGAGACCATTCTGCCTGGATTTACCCATTTGCAGCATGCACAGGTGGTTTTGCTTGCGCATCATCTGCTGGCTTATGTGGAAATGTTTGACCGTGATGCAGAACGTCTTGCCGATTGCCGCAAACGTATCAACGTAATGCCGCTTGGTTCCGGAGCGCTGGCAGGTTCGACCTTGCCGCTGGATAGAGAGTTCGTCTGCAAAGAGCTTGGTTTTGACCGCATTACCCGCAACAGTATGGATGCAGTGGCAGACCGGGACTTCGCCATTGAATTTACGGCTGCGCTGGCGACGATGGCGATGCACTTTTCAAGATTGTCTGAAGATTTGATTTTGTGGAGCAGTCAGGAGTTTGACTTCATTGAACTGAGTGATGCATTCTGCACCGGTTCAAGTTTGATGCCGCAGAAAAAGAATCCGGATGTTTGTGAACTTACCCGCGGCAAAACGGCAAGAGTTTACGGTTCTTTGACCGCAATGCTTACTCTCTGCAAAGGACTGCCGATGACCTACAACCGGGATATGCAGGAAGACAAAGTAGCGGTATTCGATGCTTTGGATACTGCGGAATTGATGCTGGCGGTCTATCCTCCGATGATCCGCGATATGCGGGTGAAACAGGAGAATATGGCGGCAGCGGCGGCAGATCCGGCACTGATGGCAACCGACCTGGCGGAAAAACTGGTGGAAATGGGAGTCCCTTTCCGTGATGCTCACCACCGGGTAGGGGCATTTGTCAAATATTGCAAAGACCGGAATATGGCACTTGATCAGGCAACTCTGGCGGAAATGCAGGAAACTATTCCGGAAGCAACAAGCGAATTTCTGACACTTTTTGATCCCCGGGAAAGCGTGGCAAAACGCCGTATTGCCGGAGGAACCGGTTTTGAACCGGTGGCAAATCAGCTTGAATTCTGGAAAAAAGAGCTGTTTTGAACTTGAAAAAAGTGTATTCGTGCAGTATATTAACAAAATAAGCATACCTGCTGTCCTGAAAATGGCCGGGACGGCAGGTTATAATTCAACCAATGGTGGCTTGCCGCAGACGTGGAAGAACACGTTGAAAAGCACCGCAAAATGAAAGGAAGATGCAAAATGGCCAAAATTACGATCAACGATCTTTTGGAAGCAGGTTGTCATTTCGGACACCAGACCCGTCGTTGGAACCCCAAAATGAAGAAGTATGTCTATGCCGCCAAAAACGGTATCAGCATCATTGACCTGACCAAAACCATGCGTCAGATCGCCGATGCCTGCAACTTCCTTCAGAAAGTCGTCAGCAATGGCGGAGAAGTGCTTTTCGTCGGAACCAAACCGCAGGTTCGTGAGCTGATCTCTGGTCTGGCTGAGAAAACCGGCATGTACTGCGTTTCCGAGCGCTGGCTCGGCGGTACTCTGACCAACAATCAGACCATCCGCAAGAGTATCGACAAGATGAAAGAGATCGACGGCATCCTCAGCAGCGATGCGATCAACGGCATGAAGAAAAAAGAGGTTGCCGCTCTGACCCGCCGCGTTGAGAAACTGCACCGCGACCTGGACGGCATTGCCAATATGAAATCTCTGCCTGCCGCGCTGGTTATCGTTGACGTCTGCAACGAGATCAACGCTGTCCGCGAAGCCAACAAACTGAATATTCCGATCGTTGCTCTGGTCGATACCAATGGTGACCCGACGATGGTTGAATACCCGGTTGCCACCAACGACGATGCGGTGAAATCTGTTCAGATCATTACCGATCTCTTCGGTGAAGCGATCAAAGTTGCGACTGAAATCCATCGTAAACGTGCTGCTGAAGAGCGTGATGCTGCTGAAGCCGCGAAGAAGATCGCTCAGGAGAATGCTGAGGAGGAAGCTCCTAAAGCTCCGCGCAAACGCGCTGCCAAGAGCGATGATGCCAAACCGGCTCGCAAACGTACCGTGAAAAAAGCTGAAGCTCCTGCTGAAGCCGCCGCTGAAGCTAAATAATTTAATCCTTAAAAGGTGAATAAAATGGCTGCTATTACTGCAAAAATGGTTTCCGAACTCCGTGAGAAAACCGGAGCTGGAATGATGGATTGTAAAAAAGCTCTGGTCGCCGCTGACGGCGATATGGAGCTGGCGATTGAGAACCTCCGTAAATCCGGTGTTGCCAAAGCTGAGAAAAAATCCGGTCGTGCCACTGAACAGGGCAAAGCCTGGACGAAAATTTCCGGCAATGAAGCTGCTATCGTTGAGATGCTCTGCGAGACCGACTTTGCTGCCAAAACTCCGAAATTCGGTGCTTTGGTCGATGCGATGCTTGACGGCGCGCTGAAAATCGCCGCTGACGGTGATGTTACTGCTGCTCTGAACGAGCAGGAAGCTGCGGTTATCACCAGTCACATTGCCACCATCGGTGAAAACATGTCCCTGCGCCGTGCCCAGAAATGGCAGGCTTCCAATGGTTCATGCTTTGCCTCCTATCACCACATGGATGGTCGCGTGAGCGTGCTGGTTGAGGTTGAAGGCGAGAGCGATCCGACCTTCCTCAACGATCTGTGCCTGCACATTGCCGCTTTCAGCCCCAGCTACATCAGCAGTGATGATGTTCCGGCTGAAATCATTCAGAAAGAAAAAGAGATCGCGGCTGCGGCTGATCCGAAACTGGCAAATAAGCCGGCTGAGATGCTGGATAAAATTCTGGCTGGAAAAATCAACCGTTACTTCAGCGAGATCTGCCTTGAGAACCAGCCTTGGGTCAAAGATGACAAGACCTGCTTGAAGAAACTCAAACCTGCGGTCAAAGTCAAACGCTTCGTCCGTTGGGCGATCGGCGAAGAGCTCTGATTTACAGAAGTTATCTTCAATCCCGTTCCGGAACTTCCGGCGCGGGATTTTTTACATTTGCTTTTTCCGCATTGATGGTATATATTTACTTTAGGACTGAAACAAGGAAAAACTATTATTAATGCGGGGCAGGGTATGGGAATTTTCAGCAAAAAGGCTTTTAATCCGGGACATTGCAATTTCGAAGCTTACCGGTTGATATTTTCTCAAGAGGCAGTCAAGGTCAGATACACCTTCAAATCCATTATTTTCTATGGTATCTTCGCCGCTATGGGGAGCGGATTTTCACTGATCTTCCTCTTGACGGCAGAAAAAGACGGCAGTGAATCGCCGTTGGTTGGGGTTATTTTCGGTTCGATCTTCTTTCTCATCGGCGCTCTCGGCATCTACTTTTCCATTAACCGCCGCTATCCGATGATCGATTTGCGGCAGAGAATATTTTATCCCTTCGGCAAGGCGGAAGGTGTTTTGCCGGATTCGGCATCCGCCTTGCCAATCAGCGACATCCGGGAAATCGACATAGATTCCCACTTCGTAAGCGGAAATAAAAGCTCCTATTATTGTTATGAATTACGTTTGATTTTTAAAGACGGTAAATATTTTCCCTTCCTGCACCACGGGAATTATGATGCTCTGATGCGCGATGCAAAACAGCTCAGTGAAGTTTTGCACATCCCGATCGCAGAAGATGGTGACCGTGACGATGGTGAAACTCATCCGGCAGTGCGTGTCATGGGAGGTCTTTCCCTCCTCGTCTTCAGTTTCATCTGGACAGGGATTGTCATGCCTGTTCACGTTGCTTCTTGGCGTCAAATGGAATGGGTAGGTATCGCCTTTTCCGGAGTCTTTGTAATTGTCGGTGTGTGCATCTTTATTCAGGCATTGAAGATGCTGTTTTCCAAAAAAATGTAACATCCGCTACGGATAGCGCAGACAAAAAAAAAGAGGTGTCGTTGACACCTCAATACATGTTCCGTAATCTTGCCACCCGATCTTCGATCGGCGGATGAGTGGAAAACAACTCATTGGCAGATGGAAAATATATGTACATTGCCGCCAGCTGTTTACTGCCGAGCGATTCGATCTCTTCACTGTCGTAGTGATCTTCTCTGCCCAACTCTTCCAGCGCACTGGCAAGTCCTTCATTATAACTGCACAGCCGCACCGCTACTGCATCTGCGGCATACTCCCGCTGGCGGGAAATCGCAGATTGCAGCAATGCTCCGATAAGCATAGTCAATGGACGGATAAGTATTACCACCAATAACAGAACCAGCACGATAGCTCCACCCCCGGAATCCCGATCGCTCCGGCGCCGTCTGCCGCCGCTGAACATCTCCATAATGCCGATCCGCTCAATGATCAAAGCCAGTACCAGCAACGCACTGATCAAACCAACCACCAGTTGGTTGAGCATAATATCCCGATGGATGATGTGACCGAATTCATGAGCCAGAACGCCCTCCAGCTGTTGATCATTCATCCGGGCAAGCAATCCCTCGGTAACTCCGATAAAAGCATTGCTTTCATTCAAGCCGGAGGCAAAAGCATTGGGAACCCGGGTGGGGATGATATAAATATCCGGAACCCGGGAAAGTCCGGCAGAAATACTCAATCCCTGCGCGATCTGCAACAGCCTGCGCTCCTGCAGATTTTCCGGATCGATCTCTCTGCCTCTTGCCATGCCGAGAATTGCCCATTTTGCGGTAAGTATCTGAAGCGGCAGAACTACCGCCACTATGATCACGCCGATAAGCAATCCGGTTTTCACATCCCCAAGCAACTCACCAAGATACCATGATGCTCCCAGAACCAATGCGGATATGATCGTAACCAGAATAAAACTTTTGGTAAAATTTTTTCTCACCTCTTCCGAGGCGATCAAAGGCGATTGATAATTACTCATTTTTATCACAGCTGGCTGATTCGCATGTTATCCGCATCTTCGCGGGCTGCAGAGGTGATTTCAAACATCTCTTCCGGAGTCAGATGCATCATTCCCGCAACAATACTGCCGGGGATCATGGCGATGTCCATATTATACTTGGCAACGGTCATATTGTAACGGTTTCTGGCATAGGTGATTTTATCCTCACAATCGCGGATGTCGGTCATCAATTTGAGAAATGACTGATTGGTTCCAAGCTCCGGATAATTTTCCGCAGTGGCTCTGATATTGGGCAGCATGGCAGAAATTTTATCACTGGCAGCCATCGCTTCGGCGTGGTTGCCGGAAACCAATCCGCTGCGGGCGGCAGTCAATTCTGTAAGTACCTTGCTCTCAAAATTCATCTGCATTTTCAAAGTATCGACCAAATTGGGAATAATATTGGCTTTCCGCTTCAACTGCACATCAATTCCGCTCCATGCTTCCTGAATGGAAATTTTCAATCTGCGGAAACTGTTGACCGTGGCGATCCACCACAAAGCAACGATAACAACTACGGCAATAACAGCAATCAAACCCCAGCTCATAATCTTTCTCCTTTTTGTTAGGGATTGTCAGTTTACGGATATACAAAATATAGCTTCTTGGATGGGGATTTTCAAGCCTCCGGTGTAAAAAAAGTGATTGTCTGCTTGAAAAAACAGCTTTTTTACATTATATTGAGGAAAAGTTGCAATTTGAATAACTCTGGAATATTATCATGTCAAGTACAGTTTTTTTTCATCCGTTACCCGCAAAATCAGATGATGCCCTCAGAGGCGAAGCCGGTAAAAAAGTTCTTCAGGCATTGATCGAAGAGCATCAGCTTGATTTGGAAAAAGATCTTCCCATTAAACTTCATTTCGGCGAAAAAGGCAACCGCACCTATTTGAAGCCGGAAGTTTACGATCCGGTGATCGATCTGCTTGAATCTGCCGGGTGCAAAAGTTCTTTTACCGAGACCAGTGTCCTTTACGGCGGAGAACGCTTTGAAGCGGCACGGCATATCAAACTGGCAGTTTCCCACGGCTTCACCCGGATTCCGGTAATGATTGCCGATGGTGATCATGGAGAGTGTTCCGCATCCATCCCGATTCCCGGCGGAAAACACTTTACCTCTGCCGCTATTGCTGAAAAACTTGCCGCTGCACCGCAGGTGTTGGTCGTCTCCCATTTCAAGGGGCATCTGCTTGCCGGATTCGGCGGCGCCATCAAACAGTTATCCATGGGATTTGCCTCAAAAGGCGGAAAAATGGCAATGCACTTGAGTGTCAAGCCTCACATCAAGAGCCGCAAGTGCCGCAAATGCAAACTTTGTTTATCCAGATGCAATGCCAATGCTATTGAAACCGGAGAAAAGTTTTTTATTGATCCGGATAAATGTGTCGGATGCGGTGCATGTTTTGCGATTTGTCCCCACAAAGCGATTTCGATCCTCAGTTTTTCCGGGTTGAAAAACATGCTTTTCGGCAACCGCTATTTCCGGGAAAAACTGGTTGAATATGCTCTTGCCGCCCATCGCGGCAAGAAAAATATTTACCTGACCTTTGCGGTGGATATTGCCCCGGGGTGTGATTGTGATCCCCGTAAAATGACACCGTGTATCCCGGATATCGGCGTTTTTGCTTCTCTTGATCCGGTGGCGGTGGATGCGGCGTGTTATGATGCGGCGGCAAAAGCTGGAAAACGTTTTCGCGGTGGAGAACAACTTGGCTATGCCGAAAAAATCGGTCTCGGTTCAACTGATTACAGGATCATCGAAATATGAGCAATACTCCGGAAACATTACAGGTCTGGCGCACCAACCGGCAACGGGATTTTCTGCACAACGGCAAATCTGTCACCGTTCCGGAGTCTTGGATCTATATTCCTTCCGGTGATCCCGGATTGACCCGGCGCTTGAAAAATACCACCGACTGCTGGCAAGTTGTTCATAAACGCAAAAACCGTATCGAAGCTGTCGGTTTGTGGTGTGATGCCGCCATTGCCGAAAAAGTCAAAGCGGACTTGGAAGAAGAACGCAGCAATCCGGTTTATTTGCGGAAGTTGGAACAGGCTCGGCAGGCTCGGATCGCCAAGCAGGATGCTTATGTCGTCGAATTCCGTCAGGCGGTGGTCGATTACCTCGCATTTGCTCCGCAATATGAAGAAATGGCATGGGATCTTGCCGATGCAGTAACTGACCAGTGCATTGCCGTCGGCAGCGGTACAGTCGCCCGGACGGAGCGCATACCATTAGCTCAACGCGCCGAAGCGGCGATTATCGCCTGGATGCGTCATCAAACCACCGCCTATGATCACATGGTTATTGCCCGGATCAAAGGAGAACGGCGTGCCATACGGCGGCAATTAGCGGAAAAATCCCGGGAACTGCTGGATGTTTACCGTTCCGGTGGAGAAGCTCCGGAAAATTGTCCTCTGAAAGCGGCATTGTATTGAATTTCTTTGAAAAGTTGATTGACAAAGTATCGCTATTGCTGTATATTAAACCTCCGGACAAAAATAGAACACTTCAGAGGTTGAAAATGAAAACTTCATTTTTGAAAACAAACCACTTTACTTTGATTGAGCTTTTAGTTGTTATCGCTATAATTGCCATTCTTGCTTCAATTCTTCTTCCGGCACTGAACAGCGCCCGTGAGCGGGGGAGGGGGGCAAGCTGTCAATCCAACATCCGGCAATTATCTCAAATTTATCTTTTTTATGCTGATGACTATGATGATTACCTGCCGTGTATGGATAATTTCGGCGGATCTGCGGTAGTTTCCCCAAAAGAGTGGCTGAATACAGTGGTCGAATTTTACCTGCAGGCAAAAAATGCTTCCACCGAGCCGGTTCCGGTTCTCTTCTGCCCGGCAGAAAGTGAAAAAAATGACATCACCACCAACTTCGGTTTGAACTATCTTATTGCAGCAACAGCTCCGGGGCAGGGGATAAAAGTTGTCAGTCACCGCAATCCGTCAGCGACCGGATTGCTGATTGAAAATACCGGACACCTCTGCTATTACTGTTTTGTAACAAACGATGCCGGTCTCCATCTTACCGGCGGCAGTTACGGTAAAAACCGGGCAGCATTTTTCAGGCACAACGGGCGTGCTTCCACCGCATTTCTTGATGGACATGTCGAGCAGTTGAGCAAACCGGAAATTCCATGCCAGGAATCTTATCCCGATGCCACTGAAGATGCTTTGCGCAACACAGTTTTCAACAGCGGCAAAGTTGATCCGGAAAAAGCTACAATCGGTAATCTCTGAACCCGATTATTTCTGCCGGTCAAGGAAAATCGCAAAAACGATCAGATTCCACAAGAGGTAACTGAAGTCCCGTCCCTGCTGATGGAGCTGCCAGAACTTTTCCAACGCATCTTTGCGGATAAAACCTTCCGCAGTCAGACGGGAGTTGAAAAGTTTTTCATGTGCCTGATCTTTCCACAAATTCCGCAGCCACGATGCCATCGGAACGCCGAAACCGCGTTTGGGGCGCTTCAACAACTCCGGAGTAATAAACTCCGGGAACGCGGCGCAAAGAACATATTTGCGCCGCTTGGAAGAAAGCTTGTAGTTCATCGGCATTCTGGAGGCAAACTCCACTACCTCGGTATCCAAAAACGGGGAACGCAGTTCCAACGCATTTGCCATTGCCGAAATATCCGCTTTGGGCAGACAATCTCCCGGCAAATAGGTGCGCAAATCAAGTTCTTCCAACTTTTCCACCCGGTCTTTGGCAATCAATTCCCAATTAAGAGAGGTAAAGCACTGGGAAGAATCATACACCGCAGCCTCTGCGAGGGCAGGGCCGAAGAGTTCCTGCTTAATATGAGCCGGACAACGATCAAGCAAATTGAAATATCCAATCTGTTCCGGAGAAGCAAACAACTTCAAAAGCCGTTTGATCCGTCCGCAGCGGCTGCGCTCACCGTGTTCCGGCATCAGAGATGCTATTGAGCCGAAAAGCAGTTTGCGTGCAGTCTGAGGCATCCAGTAGAGCTTTTCCGCATAACGCATTGCCAAATAACGTTCATAACCGGCAAAAATCTCATCAGCTCCATCTCCGCAAAGGGCAACAGAAATTCTTTCTTTGGCAAATTTGCTTAAAAGATAAAGCGGCAAAGCAGAGGCATCGGCAAAGGGTTCACCGAAGTGCTGAACTATTTTTTCTGCGGTCGCAAAATCAGCCGGCTGGATCTCCCGCTGATGATGGCGGAGATTACCGCCGGAAACCTGATTGATGATCTCTACCGAGCGAACTGCCGCATCACGCTCATCGTAAGCGGAATCAGCAAATGCCGCGGTAAAAGTATCGCATGGCGCAGGATAAAGCATCTTGGCGGTAATTCCGGTAACAATACAGGAATCAATTCCGCCGGAAAGAAATGTTCCGATCGGAACATTGGCAGAGAGGCGTTTTTCTACTGCTTTTTCCACCAGAGTCCGGAGTTTGGCTGTTGCGGAATCCATATTCAATGTCGTGTGTTTGATGGAAAAATCCACTTGCCAGTAACAGCGGATGGAGATATTGTTGTTTGTCAAATTCTGCTCCAGCAAATGTCCGGGAAGCAGTTTGCGGACATTGCGATAAATAGTATCCGGCAGGGGGACGTACTGAAGAGAGAAGAAGTTGCTGACTGATTCGGGGTCCAGTTCTGTCGGGAAATCCGGATATTTCATTAATCCGGCAAGTTCACTTGCGAAAACCAGCGTATCACCGTCCATAAAATAGAATAGCGGTTTCTGACCGAGCCGGTCTCTTCCAAGGAGCAATTTGCGCTTCTGGCGGTCAAAAATAGCAAAAGCGAACATGCCGTCAAGCATAGAAATACACTCTGTGCCGTAATTTTCATAAAGATGGAGCAAGGTTTCTGTATCAGAATCAGTTTGAAAATTGTGACCGATAGCAGAAAGTTTCCGGCGCAGTTCCAGATGATTGTAAATTTCCCCATCAATAACCGCTATCACCCGCTCGTCAGCTGAAACCATCGGCTGATGACCGCCTTCCGGATCGATTATTGCCAGACGGCAATGGGCAAACGCCGCGTCGTCGCACTCAAAAACGCCGCTGTCATCCGGCCCGCGGTGGATTTGACTCTGTATCATGGAGGTCACAACTTCACGGTATGTTTTACCGTGAGTATTTACGATACCGGAAATAGCACTCATGATTGTTCCGCCTCTTGATAAATTTATTTTGGGATACTTTAATAATATAGCATCAAAAGTGCTTTTTTTCAATCTTTCAACTTGTAAATAATGCAAATCAGAGGTATATTCTGTTGCCGGATGAAAATGCAAAAAACAGATCCGGTAAAAATAAAGAGACAAATTCAAAAGTAATCTGAAAAATATGAAAACAGTAATTTCACATTCTGAAAAAGAAACCGAAAAATTTGCCTTTGATCTGGCAAAAAATCTTTCTCCCGGAACCGTCCTTACTCTCAATGGCGATCTGGGGGCAGGGAAAACCGTTTTTGCCCGGGGATTTGCCCGGGGATTGGGCATTGAAGAGGCAATTTCCAGTCCGACCTATACCATCGCACAGGAGTATGCCATTGCCGGAGGAAAACGGCTTTATCATCTTGATCTTTACCGGATATCTTCTCCGGAATCCGGTTTGGCTTTTGGCGTGGATGAATTTTTCAATGATCCCAGAGCCTACGCACTGGTGGAGTGGCCCGGACAGGTCGGGGATGTCATTCCTGATGATGCTTTGAAGGTCTTTATCCGTCATATTGACGAAAACACCCGGGAGATCACTTTTGATGACGGTAAATAATCCCTGGCAGGAGGAACTCCCATTTTCCATATACAGGGCAGGGTGGATACTGCTGATGATTTTCCTGATGCCATCATTGCTTTGTGAATTGGGGGCATCAGTGGCATTGGCAAGTTTGATTTCAACCTTTCTGGCACTTGGAGCATGCATCGGCAATGCCGGGCAGCTGGGAATGAGAAAATTGAGCGGCAGAGACTTGCTCGCCGTGCTTGGCGCATATCTGGCAATCATATTTTCGCTTGCCGCGGTCTCTCCGATTTGGGAAGAACTGCTTGATTCACTGCATATCGAATACGCAAAAAATCAGGATATGGTGGAAATCCTGCGCCGTTCAGGAAATGTGGATAGAGTTTTATTATTCATCTCCATTTGTATTTTTACCCCGATAATCGAAGAGGTGCTTTTCCGACGGATAATTTACGGCTGGTTTTATTTGATCACCCATAAAAACGCCGTGATCATAACCTCCGTGCTTTTCTCTCTGGCACACTTTTTTATCGCCGGCATCCCCGGTTTGCTGATCATGGGAGTCGGGTTTCAGCTGATATATTTATTGCGGAAAAACCTTTTGACCGCGATAATGCTTCACGGATTGGTCAATACGGTTGCCTCTCTGGCACAGCTTTATCTTCCGGAGAGTATGCTCAAGTAAATTTGAGCAGCTCTGCCGGATGATCGATAATGTAAGTTGGCTCTGCGGCGATGAGCTCTGCTTTGCTGCTGTAACCCCAGGTGACTGCCGCTGACGGGCAATTATTGTTGCGGGCAGCGGCGACATCCAAATGCGTATCTCCGACCATCAACGTTTCTTCCGGAGAATAACCGGCGCATTTGATAGCGGCAGCGAGTATGGCGGTTTTGGTAAGATGATTTTCCGGATCGACAATGTCCGGAAAAAACATTCCGTGACAAATTTCCAGTAATCCGAAACGCACCATCATTTTTTTCAAAATCTTCCCGCGTTTGTTTGTTACCACATAAACACGCTTATTCAAGGCAGCAAGCTCCTTCAGTACCTCAATTATTCCGGCATAGGGCAGGGCGATTTGATTATCCATATCATCGTAGAAGTGCTTGTAGGTGGCTTGCAAAACCTCCAACTCAGCCGGTGTTTTTTCAGGATACAGCATTTTTGCCGTTTCCTGAAGCGGCGGTCCAACCCGGAATATGGAATCAAAATCGCCTTTGTCCCAGTTGAGATGTTCAATAGCAGAGAGCCACGCACCACGGATATCCGGCTCGGTATCTCCGATAGTTCCATCGAAATCAAAGCAAAAGACGGGGAAAGATTTGTACATCGGCTTTTTACTCCGCTGAAAAGCCTTCTACTGCGGCGAAAGAGTTGATGTTGACCAACTTTAACTCCGGCACAGTACGGGAGCAGAGTTTGGTCAATACATTACCCGGACCGAATTCTATCATCGTATCAGCTCCAAGCGCCGCCATTGCGCGCACGCACTCTTCCCAACGGACAGAACCGGCAACTTGAGCAGCCAGATTGGCGCGCAATTCAGCTGCATCGGCAGCGGGCAGGGCGGTGTAATTGTGATAAACGGGGATATCGGTCAATGCAAATTCCGTATTTTCAAGTACCGGGACAAGTGCATCTCCGGCAGATTTCATCAGCCGGGAGTGGAATGCTCCGGCGACATTCAGAGTGATAACTTTACGGATTCCGGCAGCTTTGAGTTGATCGACAGCTTTGGCAACGGCATCTTTTTCTCCCGAAATAACGATTTGGCCGGGACTGTTGAAGTTGGCAACATCGATTCCGCAATCGGCGCAAACGCTTTTGATGATTTCCGGATCACCATTGATCACAGAAGCCATAGCGCCATTGGTTTGCTGGCAGGCGGCATCCATCAATTCCGAACGCTTGGCAAGCAATTTCAATCCGGATACAAAATCGAATGTTCCCGCTGCATAAAGAGCACCGTATTCACCGAGACTCAAGCCTGCGCAGGCGAGGGGACGGATTGCGGGATTTTTTTCCTGAAATGCAGCCAGAGCCGCGCAGCTCATGGTATAAATAGCCAGCTGGCAATAACGGGTCTGGGTCAACTTTTCTTCCGGACCGTTGAAAATAATATCGCTCAAGCTGTAACCGAGGGATTGATCGGCTGTATCAAAAACAGCTTTGGCAGCGGCAGAATTTTCTGCGAGATCCTTCCCCATACCCACGACCTGAGCGCCCTGACCGGAAAAAACGAAAAACGGTTTCATAATATATTTCCTTATAATCGCTTTAATAATTTGTCGATTGTTAAATATAAGGCCATTCTGCAATAAAATCAACAAAGATTCAACTGAAAATTGCAATATTTTTGAGCAGTTTCAGTGAGAATCATTGTAATCCGAAGTACTTATTCAAATCCGCAACGGCATTTCCGGCTGTTTTAATCACGTCGCATAATACATATTATGTTAAGTCAAGTTTCGATATTATCCATGCTGCATTTTCTGCAACATTATTGTTAGCAATATGTTACTTGGATTGAAAAATATCCTGTTAATAACTTGAATATAATTGCAAATAATTTCATAACATCGAACGGTGTAAAATGCTTTTTATCCGATGCGCATGGTTGAATAAAATCAGAATACAAAAAAACTCCCGGAATTTATCCGGAAGCAGCATTTATTACAGTTACACAGATTTATTTGAGCGGCAGAAATATATTAGGCGGCGGATTCGGCAGGATATTGACATCTGCCATGTCGCCATCAAAATTGATCTTGGTCATCCAGCCGGGACCTTCGATCCGCAAATGCCGAACATAATACAAATCGTTCTTTTGGGTCAATGCTCCAGCTTCCAATTCCCGGAACCGCTCTTTTTCACCATAACGGTAAAACTCCGCTTTCAATGGGAAGGCATGTTCACTGGAAATCCAAACCTTGATTTTTTCTTTATTTGCCGTATCATCCAGCAAAAACACCCGGCAATGAACAATACTGCGGAGCATTTCGCTGTCAAACTCCTTTTCCACTTTGCAGAAAAGAAAGCTCATCATCAAATCAGATGCCCTCACTCCGACGTATCCGAGCTTATCCCCCGGAGCAGAATTGGGCATCGGCTTGACAGTCGTCAGACCGGAACGCTGGGCTTGAGAAAGAATATATCCTTCATTGCCGTTCAGGATCAACTGTCCCAATGTCCGCTCCGGATGGATGATCGTGCCGAAATAAACCGGCATGGTCAAAGTATCCTTGCCGCGGCGGCGATGCTGAAGCGTACCATGCAACTTAGCATAAGTAGCCTGATCATTACGCCGGGCTGTACCGCGGGCATGAGAAATAAACTCCTCCATAGAGAGACTCTTTACATCCTGAGCGGCAGAGAGAATCATCGGCAGCACCGCCGCAAGCAGTAATCCTTTTTTCATTTGCCATCCCCTTCCCCGAAGGCAATTTTCTTTGCTTCGTCAAAAGTTTTGACAAAATGAATATCCAACGCGCTCCGGATATTTTCCGGCAGTTCAGCGACGTCCTTGGCATTTTCTGCAGGAACAAGCACTGTTTTGATCCCGGAACGGATCGCACCGACCAGTTTTTCTCTCACTCCGCCGATGGCAGTCACCCTGCCCTGCAGAGTTATTTCTCCAGTCATAGCCAATCGTGGAATCAACGTCTTGCCGGTAATCAGCGACATCAATGCCAGCGAAATGGTTATGCCTGCTGATGGACCATCTTTCGGAGTTGCGCCATCCGGAACATGGATATGGAAATCATGTTCCGTAAAAAATTCAGGCTTCACCGATTTGGGGGCATGAGAACGGATGAAAGTAAAAGCAGTTTCCGCAGATTCCTGCATCACTTTTCCCAGTGATCCGGTCAGTTTCAATCCCCCCTTCCCTCCCGGCAAGGCGATGGTTTCCACCGGCAGGATCACTCCGCCGACACTTGTCCACGCCATGCCGGTGGCACATCCGGGAACCGGAACCGGAGCAAGATCTCTCAGGAACTTTCTGGCTCCAAGCAATTCATTGACCATTTTTGCATCCAGGTTGACCGGGATATTTTCATCCCATTTCCCGGCGGTGAAATTTCTGGCGATCCGGCGGCAGCAACGGGCAATCACCCGGTCAAGCTCACGGACGCCTGCCTCCATGGTATATCCTTCGATAATTTCAGTTATGGCAGAAACCTTGAATTTCACATTCCCGGTATCCACACCATTTTCTTTCAGCTGGCGGGGAATCAGGTAACGTTTGGCGATCTCTCTTTTTTCCAAAGCGGTATAGCCGGATAAGGTTATGACTTCCATCCGGTCACGCAACGGACCGGGAATATCCTCCAGAACATTTGCGGTGGCAATAAAAAAGACTTTGGAAAGGTCAAGAGGCAATTCAACGAAATTGTCGTTAAATGCGTTATTCTGTTCCGGGTCAAGAACTTCCAGCAATGCTGATGCCGGATCGCCACGGAAATCGTGAGCCAGCTTATCAACTTCATCCAGCATAAATACCGGATTACAGCTCCCTGCCCTCTTCAAATTCTGCACGATCCTTCCCGGCATCGCTCCCACATAGGTGCGCCGATGACCGCGAATTTCAGCTTCATCCCGAACTCCGCCAAACGAAACCCGGATAAACTTGCGATCCATGGCCCGGGCGATAGATCTGCCGATGGAGGTCTTTCCCACTCCGGGAGGACCAACCAGACAAAGGATCGGCGCACGGCAATCTTTATCATCCTTGCGGCGCTCCATAACTGAAAGAAACTCCAGAATACGGACTTTTACATCCTCAAGACCGTAATGGTCTGCATCCAGGATTTTTTCCGCCAGACGGCTGTCAAGACGATCTTCGGTGGTAACGCGCCACGGAATATCCAGCATGGTATTGATATAATTGTAGCTTATATGATATTCCGGAGCATTCTGAGGAAGAAGTTCCAGCCGTTCAAGTTCACGTTTGACCGTTTCCAGAACGATTTCCGGCAAATCGGCATTTTCCATCTTTTCCGTCAGCTCTGCCACGTCGGAATTGCCGCTGAATTCGCCCAGTTCCTGTTTGATCGCTTTAAGCTGTTCCCGCAGGTAAAACTCCCTCTGAGAAGCGCCCATGCTTTCTTGAACATCATTCTGCAGCTGCATTCCCAGACGGCAGGTTTCCAACTCGCGATTGAGCAATACTGCCAGTAATTCCAACCGGTTTTCAACTGAAGGTGCAGTCAGCAGAAGTATCTTTTCCGCATAGGAAAAATTCATGGAATCAGCAATGGCATCTGCGCACTTTCCCGGAGTCTGGGAGGTGGTGATCGCCATCTGCAACTCCTCCGGGATTCCCGGCTGCATCGCCATCAATTCCTGAAACATGCGCAGCACACCTTTTTGTCTGCCGACCGCATCGTAATTGTTGTTCAGGATCTGATCCTGCATATTCCGGTAACGGATCATCTCCGTTCCCTGATTATTGCGGAAAATACTGGCTCCGATGATCCTTTTGAGGCCGCGCACCACGATCCGGCTGGAATTATCCGGCATCTTGATCTCTTTGACCACCCGGACAAGGGTTCCAATAGCACAGCGCTGCAATGAACCATCCTTAAACTGTGGCAACACACCTTGTATTTGAAGTGATTCCAACTCTTGCGCCGAAGGTATTTCGTTAAAAATCGCCACCATCCGGTCACCTTTCATGGCGACCGCCAGAGAGTCAATATTTTCCGGGTTTTCGACCTGGATGCTGGTCAACGCAAAAGGAAAAATCACCGGTTCGCGCATTCTGAGCAGGCAAACCGGTTCTCCCATGCCATTGTCAATAGAGATATTCACATTATTGATATCGGGCATATAATATCGGCTCCCAGCTTATTTCATCCCATCTGGCAACGGTGAAAGCGGAGCATCTTCCATAAACTTCAACATCTTATCCAATTCAACAGCGCCGCCGCTGGCAGTGGCAGAGTGAAGATTGAAGTTGCTGAATGCGCCGCCCAGAGTCAGACATTTCTTGAGATCCCAGTTTTCATGCAACCCGTAAAGCACTCCGGCACAAAACGCATCCCCTGCTCCGTTGCTGCCGACAATATCCGCTTTTTTGATATAGAAACTCGGCACATAGAGATAAGTTCCATCAGGCAGACCGGCGCATGCGCCTTCGGGGAAATGGATGACCACAGTCTTCTTTACGCCGTGATCAAAGAGGAACTTGACGGCGGCAGGAAGTTTTTCCCAGAGAAGTTTGCCGTTTTCATCCCGCAGGGCATCTCCGGAACAGCACGCCGTTTCGACCTCATTGACAATAAGGTGATCGATATAGGGCAGAGCCGGCATGACTTTTGCCCGGAATTTTTCCGGCGCTTCAGAAACAAAGTCCACCACGGTCTCATATCCTTTGCCCTGCATGGTCTGCAAAAGATGGACTGCCTGAGTTCCGTAAACCGGATCGGGAGCATCCATAGTATCCAGCAACAGCAAATAAGCAAGGTAGAAATATTTTGCCGGGACATCGATATTGCACAAGTCGTCATAGCACAACTCGGCATTTGCTCCGCGGCAATGGAAAAAGGTTCTCTTTCCTTCACCGGACATTACATCCGTATAACTGGTACGCCCGGGAGTGCGGAGCATATAGCGGGCATCGATCCCTCTGCGGGTGATTTCATTGAGCAGATAATCGCCCTCTGCATCCATGCCGAGTCTTCCGGCGGCATAGAGCGGGAAGGACGGATCAGCGGCATTGAGGTCAAACAGCACATTGGCAGGGCCTCCGCCGGGAGCAGCTTCTTCTTTCAAAACGTTGCAGAGGTTCCCCTCCCCCGGCCAACGGTCAATCGTTTTAACTCTATCCTGAATCCAGTTTCCGGCACCAACAATTCCTTTTCTCATAATAACAATCCTTTTCAGTGATTAATTCAACATGATCTGACCACCGGTGACGGCGATCGCCTGACCGGTTTCGTACTGCTGTTCAACCGCATAGACAATGGCTTTTGCCACGTCAGCCGGGAAACATCCGCGATTCATCGGTACCAGACTTTCATAGTGACGGCGCACATCGGCAACAGTTTTTGCGCCGGGGACTTTGCCTGCCGCCAGATACTGGACAAAGAGACCGCGTTCCGGATCGCTCCACAAGGGACCATCAAGGAAGTTTCCGGGGCAGACCGCGTTGACTTTGATACGGTCGCTGACCAATTCGAGAGCAAAACTCTGAACCAGACCGAGACCGCCGAATTTACTGCCTGCATAAGCTCCGTTGTTTTTGCTGCCAGCCAAACCGCTTTTGCTGTTTACCTGAACGATATCGCTCCACAAACCGGTTGCCTGATTCTGCACGCTCATGACCTGAGCGAAATATTTAGTGCAGAGGAAGAAACCATTGTAGTTGACATTGGTGACAAATTCCCAATCTTTCATGGCAAAAGTTTTGACACTTCCGGCACGGGCGACACCGGCATTGGAAACCAGCAGATCTACACCGCCATACTCTTTAACAATATCCTGAACCAGTTTTTCAACTGACGCCTCATCGGAAACATTGACCGCAAAACCGCGGGCACCGGTTCCAAGTTTGGCGGCGGCGTCAGCCGCGCCCTGAGCATTCATGTCAGCAACCACGATGTCTGCGCCCTGAGCAGCAAGACTTTCTGCGATACCGTAACCGAATCCCTGAGCGCCGCCGGTAACGACTGCGACCAAACCGGTCAGGCTGGAGGCTCCGCCGGCTGC
This sequence comes from Victivallaceae bacterium, assembly GCA_045605305.1. Taxonomy (GTDB): domain Bacteria; phylum Verrucomicrobiota; class Lentisphaeria; order Victivallales; family Victivallaceae; genus UBA1784. Next base: position 4,686 of record JAZUPS010000337.1, on the reverse strand, counting down.
GACCTTTGCCCGGTAAGATTCAACTTCCCAGTTTTCAATAAACTCCCGCTGGGCATCGGTCAGATAATGGACTCCGCCGAAAGCGGAGGCAATTTTTTCGATCAAAGCGCCATTGAGCGCCAGAGCCTGCACCGTAGCAGCGGCAGCCCGGTTTTTCCCGGCGCAGAAGAGTGCTTTGCCGGAAATTTCCACCATTTTCGGAGCATAACCGCGTTCAGAGATAAAAGCATCCACCGCCGCTTTATCCGGAGTGTCAGCAATCAAGCCGAAGGCTTTGGCGTAAACCAGATGATCCGGGGTCAGCGGACCGCGGGGGATCGCAAATGCACCGCAGGCAGTGACCGTCACCGGTTTTGCGGCATCATTGCCACGCAGGAAACCGCGCAGCTGGGGGGCAAATTCCATAACCGCCGCCAAATCAGCTTCCTGAGGAACGATTTCTGCGGTATCCACCCCTTTTTCCTTGCAATATCCGGCAAGTTTATCCATTACCGACGCATAAACGGCATCGATTTCTTCCGCGCTGTCAGCCCCGACAAAAATGCCATGATTCTGCAGGAAAATAACCTGCGGAGCTTTGCCGAAGGATTTTTTATACTCCTCGCAACGGTCAAAAACGACTTTTGCCAGAATGAATCCGGGATCGCAGTAATCCACCCAAAGCGCTTCCGGGAAAAGTTCTGCGGCAATCGCTTTGCCGTCATTTCCGCAAGTCATACCGTTGACCAGAGCCGGGTGAGTGTGGACGACATAGGTAAAGGGCAGAATCTCATGCATCGGAGCTTCGACCGAAGGACGGCGGCCGTCACCGACAATGGCATAAGCCATCAGGCTTTTGACTTTTGCTTCACGTTCATCTTTATCGGCAAACTCCGGCAGAGCAAAACAACTGCGGACGATTTCCCGATCCATTTTTACGAAATCACTCTCTTTGATCGCCGCCAGTGAAACGCCGCTGGGTTTGACATAGAGGAATTTTTCATCCTTGAATGAGGTATTTCCGCCGCCGGCAAGCACAAAAGCCGGATCAGCCCCATAACGGTTTGACAATTCAGTAATGGTTTTCAATGACATAATATATCTCCTGTGTTATGTGATTGATATCTCCGTAATATAACATTATATTTTTATTTTTCAACCTTTTCCACGGCATCTTTGCGTTCTTCCAGCCGGAATTGCAGAACAGTAATGATTCCAAGGATCAAAAACGCCTGCAATAAAACCACCGCCGCCGTGCGGAAATCTCCCCAGTATACCGGCAGCGCTCCCATCCCGATGGCAAGTGCCGCCAGATGTACCAGATTGACAGCTGTTTTGCGGGACAATCCCATGCGGACAAAGCGATGGGAAATGTGATTGTGATCCCCGATCCAGAATGGTTTCCGGTTTACAGTACGGATCAAAACCACCATCATTGTATCAAAAAGCGGAAGAGCCAGAATGAGCAGAGGAATCAATACAGGAAAACGGGAAAGTGAAAAACTTTTGTCAAAATATGTCACCCCGGCGGCGACGACCGCTGCCAGATAACCGATAAAGTGACTTCCGGAATCGCCCATGAAAATAGATGCCGGATTAGCGTTGTAAATCCAGAATCCGACGCATACGCCAAAATTCAGCACGGCAAATATGGCGAAAAAGTATTCATTGTTGAGTGCGGCGATAATGGAAAAAAATCCCATGGCAATGGCGATAGTACCGGCTGCAAGCCCATCCATGTTGTCAAAAAAGTTTATGGAATTCATCATCAGCATGATCCAGAAAACGGTCACGCAGATGGAAAAGATCTGGTTATTTACAAAGAAGTTGATCCGCACCCCGCCCAAAAGCACTGCGATAAGTGCTACGACAAATTGACCGAGAAACTTCCATTTTGCTTTGAGCGCCCACTTGTCATCGATCAAACCTAATACGACAGCCAGCAAAGCTCCAATAATAATGAACGAAAGCTGTTTTACCAGCGCAAATTGAAATCCGCCGATATGCCGGGGTAAAGTTTCCGCAAAGTAAGCAGGCAGGAAATTACAGCTGACCACCAGAACTCCGCAAAGAATACAAATCAGCCATGATGAAAACATTGCGGCACCGCCAAGCAGTGCGGTCGCGCGCGCATGACCTTTGTGATTGTTTGCCGGACAATCAAGAAACCCTGTTTTGTGTGCCAAAAAACGGAAAAACGGAGTCAGTAGTGCCGTCAGCAGCAAAGCTCCGGCAAAAACCGCTCCGTAAATAAGCAACCATTTATCAAACATAAAAAACCTCAATCCATTTTTCTCCGCACTGATTCAAAAATCAGCACCGTCGCCGCTTGTGCGGCATTGATCGATTCGTAATCTCCCGGCATGGGAATCATTACCCGTTTGGCTCCGGGATACGCGCCCATAACTCCGTTGGGTTCGCCGCCGATGACCACTATCGACCGATCAAAAAGTTCACTGCACTTGAAACAGCTTTCCCCCTGATGGGGATCGGCGATAAACACGTTTTTCAAACCTTGCTTCAAACCGAATTCTGCCAACTCTTCCAATGTTTCAAATTTGCGCAGATTCAACCCGAACTGCACGCCCATTCCGGAGCGGATCGCTTTATCGCCCCAAGGGTCTACCGAACCTTTGGTATACCACAATTCATATTGTCCGGCGGCGCGTAAACACCGGGCAATCGTTCCGAAATTTCCCGGATCACCGAGCTGATCAAGCGCCAGAACAAAATCTCCCCTGACCTCTCCGGTTGCATCCGGCGGAATTTCCGCCACAGCAATAACTCCCTGCGCAGTAACGGTGCCGGAAACTTCCGCAAAAAGATCATCCGGCACTAAACGCAGTTTTGTCTGATCGACATTCTTAAATTCACCTGCCGCCGCTTCTGTCACGGCGACAAAGTGAACCTTTTCCGGGAAAAATGAAAGTAATTCCCGCACGGCACGCAAACCTTCACAACGGCAGCATCCGGATTTTTTCCGTCCGCCCCGGGTGGCAAGTACCCGGAGCTGGGATAACTCTTTGCGGGATAATCCTATCATCTTTCCGACACCTTATTTTGTACTTTTCAGCAATGCCGCCGCATGAGCTTTCCACGGATTGGCAAGAGAACCATCCGCCGGAGTATCTGCCAAACGCTGCAAAATCTCTTTGCCGCGGGCATCATTCTGAGCAAGAAGCAGACGACCGGCATGGAATCCGGCTTCATCCCGCACACGCTGAGGAGTGCTTAAATCATTCATCAAGGCTTGATAACCATCCGCCGCAGCTTTCTGATTGCCGGATAATTCATCACAGGCGGGAATGCTGAGTTTTGCCCGTGAACGGAGTTCTTCCGGAATATTTTCTGCGGTTGCAACCGCGGAAAACTGTGCTTTTGCGCCGGCATAATCTTTCTTGCTCAAAAGTTCATCAGCCAGACGGATGCGGGCAGCGGCAGCTCCGGGAGCATCCGGATTTTTTTCCAGCAGAACTGCCAGATTGGCAACTTCAGCAGCGGCAAAATTTTCCTTTGCTTCTCTGGCGTTCTGCTTTTTTACATAGATCACCGAAAAGATCACCATGCCGACAACGATGACCAAAACGAGCAGAGCCAAACACTTTTTCCAGTTAGCTTCAAGCCAGATTTCAGCCGCTTTGCTGCCGTTGTCAACATTTTCGATTTTATTTTTTTTATCAGACATAGTATAAACTCCTGTTTTTCAGATCAATGGTGAGAGAAAATCCGTTCCGGAGCATGGAAGAGCGCCACACCAAGCTCGTTGGCACGTTTGATCACGTCAGCATCGCGCAAACTTCCGGAAGGAGCAATGATTGCTTTGATACCGGCTTTGGCGGCAGTTTCCACACCATCTTCAAAGGGGAAGAAACCGTCGCTGGACATAACGGAGTTTTCCAGAGTTCCTTCGCCTTCATATTTCTGCTCAAATTTGGCAATCGCCTGCTCAATGGCACCGACCCGATCCTGTTCACCGGTACCGACAGAGAGGGTCTGACCATTGGAGCAGATAACCACACCATTGGAACGGACGCTGAGGTTGACATACCAGGAGAAGAGCAGATCACGTTTCATTTCCTCACTGCAGGCAACCGTGGAAACCTGTTCTCCGCAACGGCTGTTTTCACCGCGGGCAGGTTTGAGATCATCAATGCTCTTGAGAGAGGTCAAAAGAGGTGCTGCCACGATCAGAGAACCGTCAGCCAGTACTTTTACTGTATCGACCGCACTGGCGGCATCGGAGCAGTATTTGGGCAGTTTGTCAATATCACCGCAACGGATAATGCGGACGTGTTTATTCAGTTTGAATTTTTCTGAGTCATGGAAGACTGCCAAAGCCTCTTCGGTAAATGCCGGAGCGACTACACATTCAACGAAAGTACTCATAATCGCGGCGGCGGTTTCGGCATCAACTTCCACGTTAAAAGCGATCACACTGCCGAATGCGGCACGGGCATCGGCGTCACGGGCCTTCAGATAAACATCACAGAGAGATTCTCCGGGGCAGGCAACGGCGGCGCCGGAAGGATTGACATGTTTCATCACCGCGCACGCCGGAACGCCGGGGAAGAATTTGACGATATTCAAAGCTCCGGAAATATCTTCCAGATTGGTCTGGGAAAGACCGTTTTTCCCGTTCTTGAGAATTTCCATGCCGCCGATAACTCCGGCTTCACTGACCGGGCGGTAGTATGCCGCCGGCTGATG
>JAZUPS010000336.1:0-4949 GCA_045605305.1 Victivallaceae bacterium | reverse complement strand
TATTTTGAAGTAACCAATTCTTACACGGAAATGGTGCCGGAGGATTACATCCGCAAACAAACCCTGGCTAACGCAGAACGATATACGAATCAGCAATTAAAAGAGCTGGAAGATTTGATTTTAAATGCGGAAGATAAGCTTTTTGCATTGGAGTATCAGTGTTTTACCGAAATTCGCGACAAAATGGAGGAAAATCTGGGACGTGTGCAAAAAACAGCCCGCGCTGTTGCTCTGTTAGATGCATTTGCCTCTCTTTCCCTTGTTGCGGAAAGAAATCGGTACGTTTGTCCGGATATTAATACAAAAGGTATCATTGATATCAAAGGCGGACGCCATCCTGTAGTGGAAAAAATGATTCCCAATGATATGTTTATTGATAACGATACATATTTGGACGGAAAAAAGAATTGTATCAGCATCATCACCGGACCGAATATGGCGGGAAAATCCACCTATATCCGGCAGACGGCACTGCTGGTGATCATGGCACAGGCAGGTTCATTTGTCCCGGCGGAAAGCATGTCTCTGGGCATGGCAGACCGGATTTTTACCCGTATCGGTGCGGCAGATGACCTTTCCCGGGGACAGAGTACCTTTATGGTGGAAATGGTGGAAACTGCCAACATCCTCCGTCATGCCACCAACCGGAGTCTGGTTATTCTGGATGAGGTCGGCAGGGGAACCAGCACCTTTGACGGCTTGTCGCTGGCATGGTCGATCGCGGAATTTCTCCACGATCAATCCCGCAGCCGGACACTTTTTGCCACCCATTATCATGAGTTGACCGCCATTGCCCAGACCCGGCGGGGGGTGAACAACTACAATGTGGCAGTCAGAGAGTACGGGGATGAGGTGATTTTTCTGCGGCAGATCATTCCCGGTCCGGCGGACCGCAGTTACGGTATCCATGTGGCAAGGCTGGCTGGAGTGCCTGACCCGGTTCTGGAACGGGCGAAAAGTATTCTGGAACTGCTGGAAAAAAATACCGATCACAACCGCAGTGCCATTGCTGGGATCCCGCGGCAAACTGTCCGGCACCGCCGCCGGAACGGAGCGGATGACAAGGATGATGATATGCTTCAGCTGCTTTTATTGTAAGAGACAGGATTTTGGGATTAATATACGGGGAAAGTATGGATCGTAATGTAACAGCTCAACTTTTGGAAAATATACCCCATAATAAACTCGGGGTATTGGGGGACTTCTGTACCGATGTCTACTGGGAACTCAATCCCGAACCGGGAGAAAGATCCATCGAAACCGGTCTTGTCACAACTTCGGTAAGCACAGCGCGTTACTCCCCGGGAGGAGCTGGAAACATCATTGCCAATCTCCGGGGTGTGGGCATGAAAAAGATCCCCTGCTTCGGAGCCGTCGGCACCGATCCATTCGGTTTGTGGCTTCACCACGAATTGACCGGCAATGCGCCGGAATATGCCCAAACTCTGCTGAAGATCGGCAGAAAAGATTACCACACGCCCGTTTACTGCAAACCGCTGCTCAATGATGTCGAGCAGCCGCGTATAGATCTTGGCAACACCCCTTTGACCGATGCAGAAGCAAGAGAGCTTCTGTCACAAACTGCCGCACTTTTGCCGGAATTGAAGGTGTTGATTGTCAATGAACAGATCCGCAACGGCATCCATACTCCGGTTTTCCGTACCGGCTTTGCTCAACTGGTAAAAGAGTTTTCCGGCAAAGTCAAATTCGTATTCGACGGCAGAGATTATCTGGACGCCTATCCGGGAGTGACACTGAAGATCAACGCCCATGCGGCATCGAAACTGGCTTTCGGCAAAGAGGATCGTCACCCGTTGGAATCGGGGAAAGCGATTCTGGAAAGAGACGGCGAAGAGCTGGTCATTACCGATGGGGAGAACGGCTGTTACGTTTTTGAACACCATAGAGTCACCCATATTCCGGCAATCCGTTACACCGGCATGGTGGATACAGTGGGTGCGGGGGACAGTTTTACCGCAGGTTTCGCTTATGCTCTGGCAAGCGGAGCAACGATGGTCACTGCGGCGGAATTCGGAACCTGCTGCAGCGCAGTTACCATCCGCAAACTGAACCAGACCGGTGCGCCTTCTCCTCAGGAGATAATGGAACTGCTTTGAGATGAAAATACGTCAGAATCTGCATATCCACTCCCGGAACTCCTGTGATTCGGCATGTGCAGCTTTGGATGATATCCAAAATGAGATGCTCAAACTCGGCTTGAAGGAGTTTGGAGTGAGCGATCATCTTCACTCTGCGTACAATGATTGCGATATAACCTCTTCCAGAGAGGAGTTTGCCGGCGGCAGAAGGGCAAAGGAGTTTCATTTCGGCATCGAAGTGAGCGCCATGTCACGCTGGGAGTGCGAAAAAATTGCCCGGGGCGATTATGAAACCAATGAGAGCGACCCGGTTTACGGTTTGCGGCAGGTTTCCGGCCCGGCACACGATCCGGTATGTATTGCCCTTACGGAAGAGAAAAAGTTGAACTGGGGCATTGAATATGTGATCGGCGGGGTGCATTGGGCGCTCTATCCGCCGCCGGAAAGAGAGGAGATATACTTTGATTATTTCCGGCAGATGACGGCGCTGGCTGAAGATCCGCTGGTGGATATAATTGCCCATCCGTGGGATGATCTGGCGGCGTGGTTCAAAAGGGTGAATGAGGGCAAACCGGACTATCAGGCGGTGCTGGATATTCCGCAAAAATACCACGATCAGTTCTGCGAAACTCTTTTGAAGCACAATAAGTGCGCCGAATTGAATCTGACAGCCCTTACCCATCCCCGGTATCCGGAAGAGTGTCTGAAATATATGTGGGCTCTCTTTGCCCAATGGCGGGAAGCGGGGGTGAAATTTGTCATCGGTTCCGATCAGCACTCGGCACACGCCAATGAGGTGATGTTTTCCGCCGGAAGTTTACTGCTGGATGCTTACGGTTTCAAAGAAGAGAATATAAAATACTTTTTCTCCTGATAATACCGGTATCCCTTATGCGGCTTGCACTCTTGGTGATGGAACTCCGGTATATCGGCTTTATTTCCCTGCATCGGTGATTTTAAGGGAGATTTTTCACATTTATCCCATAAAATTGAAAATCAGTTGATTTTTTCTGATTTTTCAGCTTGGATAAATCGAATTTCAAGAAAACGGTTTTGTCAGATTTTGTTTCGCGCCGCGCCGCCGGACTTTCACTACCGGTATGCCACTTCGGGGGATGAACGGTTTCAAGCCCGTGCAAGAGAGATGATCAGAGCGATCAATTCATCGAGCTTTTCCGGGGTCAACAGGGGGTTGAGCAGAGTGAATTTCAAGCAGACATTACCGTGGCAGACTGTTTGACCGATCACCACTCCGTGATGGTGGAGCAATGCCCGGCGGATACGTTTATTCATGGTATCTGCATCTTCAGAACTGCCGTTTTCCGGCAGTACCCGGAAGACCACGGAACTGATTTCCGGTTCGTTGGTCACTTCCATTGCAGAAGCGGCTTTCAACTGCCGGTAAAAGTATGCCGCATTGTCGATACAGCGGGTAATAAGCTGTGACCAGCCCTCTTTGCCCCGCATTTTGAAGCTCATCCAGACCTTCAGCGCATCAAAACGGCGGGTGGTCTGCATGGATTTATTGACCAGATTGATGTAACCATCCTCCTCATCCTCTTCCCGGTTGAGGTAATCGGCGTGGATGGTCAATGCCTCAAAATAACGTTTGTCCCGGATCAGTGATGCACTGCAGCTGATGGGAAGCATGAACATTTTGTGGAAGTCCACAGTGATGGAGTCGCAAAGTTCCAGACCGGCGACCCGGTGGGCATATTTTTCCGAAAGGATGACTCCGCTGCCGTAAGCGGCATCCGCATGGAGCCACATACCGTATTTATCGCAGAGTTTACGCATATCTTTCATGGAGTCGATACTGCCGAAGTCGGTGGTTCCCACAGTCGCCACGGCGCAGAAGGGGAGATTGCCCGCCGCCAGATCGGCTTCGATGAGTTTTTCCAATGCCGCCATATCCATCTGCATGGCGGAATTGACCGGCACTTTCACCACGGATTCATAACCCATGCCCATCAGGTGAGCGCTTTTTTCCATGGAAAAGTGAGAAACTTCGGAGGTATACATGCGGAACTTGCGGAAATTTTCCGGCAAGCCGAATTTTTTTACATCGTAATGAAGTTTTTCATTGCAGAACCAATCCCGCGCCAGAAGCAATCCGGACAAATTGGATTGGGAACCGCCGGAAGTAAATACTCCATCCGCATCTTCTCCGTAACCGTAAAGTTCACAGAGTTTGCGAATGACTTCCACTTCGATTTCCGTTGCCGCCGGAGCCTGATCCCAGGAGTCCATGGATTGATTGAATGTAGCGATAAAGATTTCTGCAGCAATGGATTCCAGCAGTGCTGAACCATGCAGATGCGCCATATAATTAGTGGACATGGGGCGCACCAGATTGGGCAGGATCTTCGCCTTGACTTCGCTCAAAATCTCTTCGTAACTGCACCCTTTGGCTGGAAGCAATTCATCCAGATGCAAAGCCTTGCGCAATTCATACGGCGGCATACCCGCATAAGCCTGCGGGTCGGTCATCGCCTCGGCAGCGGCATGGATGGCGGCATCCATCATCCGGATATATGCCGCCTTTTCTTCCGCGCCGGAGGTCAGAAAAATATCATTATTTGGAAAATTCACGGTCAACCTCAATGACCACCTTTTCAAAGATGGCGATCATAGTATCCAGTTCTTCATCAGAGACATTCAGAGCGCAAAGACAGCGCATGACTGAACCGTGACGGCCGCCTTTTTCCATAACCAGTTTATTCTCAAAACATTTCTTCTGAATCAGAGCGGCGATCTCACCGGATGCCGGCAGAGAACCGAGGGCGTCAGGAGTGCCTTTGGGATCGACAAACTCCACGCCGGACATCAAACCTTTGCCGCGGATGTCGC
>JAZUPS010000335.1:0-18153 GCA_045605305.1 Victivallaceae bacterium | reverse complement strand
TTCGGGTGTTACCGCTGTGGGTAGCACCCCTTGTCTCGGCGTAGAGTTGCGAAGCAACCGAAGCCGGATCAAACTACCAGCTTTCATCTCATCAACGGTCTCTTTTCAATCTTCTTTTGACTGACTTTTGAAATCACCTCTGAAGTAAAAATAACAACCGAGGTAAAAAATGCTTCACTTTGACTCATATTTTCTGGATGATCTCCCGTCGGCACGGGTGTTTGATGTTTTTGAACCCGAAAACATTACCCGCGATACCGTGATCTTTTTCGTCCACGGCGGCGGATGGAGCGGCGGCAGCCGGAATACCTATCACTCCATTATGGCACAGCTCAATAAACTGGGTTTTCTCTGTGCGACTACCGATTACCGGCTGGTTTCCGGATGTTTGAGTATAAAGGTCACCGCCTTTGACCAGCTGCAGGATATCCGGGAGAGTTACATGCAGTTTATGGCTGTTGCCCGCAAAAAGATAGCTTCACCCAAAGCGGTGGTTTTCGGCTCATCTGCCGGAGCGCATCTGGCATCACTGCTCCTTACCGCCATGCCGGGGGAGTGCGGCGAAGAAAACAACCTTGAAAAATGGGAAAAACCCGTTGCCGGTATCCTTCAATCAACACCCGTATCATTTGAGCCGTGGGCGGATATTTTTCCTTCGGTATGGGGGTGTATGCAGCAGGCGGCCGGGGCGCTTTATGAGGATGATCCTGCCCGGTTCCGTTCTCTCTCTCTGGTAAATTATATCCGGCAGGATAATCCGCCTCTGCTCTTTCTGGAAGCGGGCAATGAACACATGTTTCCCTCTGAAATGACCCGGGAAATTGTGGAACAGCACCGGAAGTGGAACATCAACTCCAAATGGCAGGTTTTCGACACCGCCGAACACGGATTTTTCTACGCCCTTACCCGCCGTCCCCAAAAAGAGGCATGGCAGGCGATTTTGAACTTTCTGGAAGAAATTTGACCTGCGCTTCAAAGTATCTTGAAAAGAGCATAGCTTTTAAATGATAGCTTTTTGCAAATCAAGATGCTCTTTTTTTATTTAGAAAATTATTAAACTGGTAAAATAAACAGGAGTATTTATCCGTTAAAACAGTAGAAACACCCTTTTTGTTCAAATCAGGGTAATCTTAAAAGCTGTAACCTCAGGGAGAAAAAATATGCGATGGTCGATTTTTGCCTTTTCGGCGCTCATTCTTGCCGCCGGTTGTGAAAAACCGGTACTCAAAACCTCAGAAAAAACCACCCGGGTGGATATTGCCGCCATGCAGAAACGGGTTTTCCGTCAGCGCATACCCTTGCAGGGAACGGTTCAGCCGGTGGAGTTTGCCACCATTTCCGCCAAAATCAGCGGCACGTTGGAGATGTTGAAGGTCGATGAGGGCGATCTGGTGAAAAAAGGAGAGCGTCTTTTCGGCATTGACCGTCAGGTGTTGAAAAATCAGGTGGTGGTCAAAGAGGATGAGATCAAAGTCCGTCAGGCGGCACTGGAAAGCGCCCAGATCGCCTTGAGCGTGGCAAAAATTTCCTACACTCAGGCAAAGCGGGATTACGACCGCGCCAAAAATCTCTCCCAGAGCAAAGCTATCAGTGAATCCAGTGTGGAAGCGGCAGAAACCGACTTCAAAAAGGCGGAAATGGCAGTTAACAACGCCAATGCCGACATTGCCAACGCCCGTGCCCAGCTGCAGCAGGCGCAGAGCAATCTGGCGATTGCCCGGAAAAATCTTGATGACTCCACCACCGTCGCCCCCTTTGACTGCGTGGTTTTTGACAAATTTGTGGAGGAAAATGAGTTCGTTTCCGCCGGACAGGATATTCTCAAACTGGAAAATCACAACGCTCTTGAGGTCATTTGCTACATCAGTTCTGTCTATTACAATCAAATCATTCCCGGAAAAACCGCCGTTGACTTCACCGACCGGGACGGCAAAGTCATTTCCCGCAGCACCATCAGTTACAAAGCTCCCGGCATCGACCCTGAAAGCCGGACATTCAAAATCAAAATTTCCGTCCCCAAAGAGACTGCCTTTGTCAGCGGTATGCTTTGCGAATTGGATATTATCCTTGCGGAGCGTGAAGGTTACGGTCTGCCCGATACCGCAGTTCTGCTCCGGGCGGAAAACCGGATGATCGCTTACACGGTCAACAGTCAATCCCGCGCCGAAAGTGTGAACATCAAACGGGGCATCGTGGATGAGGGCTTCTGCGAGATCCTCAATGCAAAAGAGTTTCTGGATAAGCGCTTCGTCGTTGCCGGTCAAACCTTTATCAACAACGGTTCACTTCTGGTGGATTCTGCGGCGGGGAAATAAGCTATGTCATTGAGTTCTCTTTCAGTACGCCGTCCGATAGCTATGACCGCACTGATCATCGTGCTGGTCATGATCGGAGCATCTCTCTATGAAAAAATCAGTATCGACCTGCTCCCCAGTATGGAAATCCCCACCGTGCTGGTGCGCTGTGAATATCAGGGCGCAAGTCCCTCGGAAATCGAGGTGGAGGTCATCCGCCGTATCGAAGATGCGGTTTCCAGTCTGGATGGTATCCGCCATGTGACCAGTGTGGCAATGGAAGATCAGGCACAAATACAGCTTGAATTCAACATGGGAACCGATGTGGATGTTGCCGCCACCGACATCCGTGAGGCGCTCAACCGTATCCGGGAAGATCTTCCCGACGGCGCCAAAGAGCCGACAATCCGCAAAATCGATACCAACGCCACCACCGTGGTGCAGGCGTTTCTGGTCGGTGACCGGACTCAGGATGATCTTTACGATTATGCGGATGATGTTATTGCCGACCGCTTCTCCTCCGTTGCCGGTGTGGGTGAAGTGCGGGTCTACGGTGCCAATGAAATGCAGATACATGTACTCCTTGACCGCCGCAAACTCAACGCGATGAATATCGATATCGGCACTATCGTAAACAAACTTGAAGCCAACAATGTCCGCAAACCTCTGGGGCGTATCCAGGTGGATAAAAGTGAAAAGAACGTCACCTTTTCCGGCGATTACAAAGATCTGGATGAGATCCGCAATCTGGAAATCGGCAAATTCAAAAACAAACGGGTCTATCTGCGGGATATTGCCGAAGTCAAACTCATGAGCCGGGAAGTCCGGAGCAAAGCCTTTGTCAACGGCAAGCCCGCCGCCAGTTTCAACATCGTCAAAAAGGGCGATGCCAATGCGATCGAGGTGATCAAAGGAATCCGCCGCCGTTTCGATGAGATGATCAGAAAAGGTGAATTGCCCACCGGTATGGAACTGGTGTGGTTCAAGGACTCCGGCGAATTTATTCAGGCATCGGTGGATGATGCCTGGAGCAGTATCGTTACGGGTATCATTTTAACTGCGGTACTGCTTTTCCTCTTCCTCCATGAACCGCGTTCAACCTTTATCGTCATGATCTCCATGCCGATCTCCGTGATCGTGACATTTGCGGCAATGGCTTATCTTGATTACTCATTCAACATCATGACATTGCTCTCTCTGGGCTGTTCGGTGGGCGTATTGGTGACCAACTCCATCGTGGTTATCGAAAATATATTCAGACACCTCAAGCGCAAAGAGGATATAAAAACTGCCGCCGCGGAGGGTACCGGGGAGGTCATTGCCGCGGTTTCCGCCAGTGCCTTGACTAACGTGGTGGTATTTGTGCCGGTGATGATGATGACCACCCGTATCGGCAGCATGATGGTTCCCTTTGCCGGGGTGATGGTGGCGGCGACACTGGTTTCCCTCTTTGTCAGCTTCACTCTGACCCCGATTTTGGCATGTGTGCTTTTGAAAGGCGAAACGGAAGAGAAGAAAAAACTCTCTCTGCTGGATAAATTTTTCATTCCGTGGGATATGGGTTACGACTGGCTCTGCCGCATCTTCGCCAAAAGTGTCAACTGGACGGCGAAAAATCCGGTCAAACTGCTTTTGATCATGGTGATTGTCGCGCTGGCGGTGTGGAAATTTGTTGTGCCGCAGGTGGGATTGTCATTTCTGCCCTACTGCGATCAGGGGGAGATCCGGATCAAATTTGAGTTCCCCACCTCTTACAACCTTGACACCACGGAAAAACTGATCCGGGAAGCGGCAGACCGGTTGAAAAAGTTTGATTTCATCAAGGGTATGACCGTTGCCATCGGTACATCCAATTCCAGCCGCGGACAGGTGGGTACGGCGGTTTATCTGGGACAGATCAACTTGAAAACCACCGGAAAAAATGAGCGTACCCAGACCATTTACGATCTTCAGGCGCAGATACGTCAGGAGTTGAGTTATTTGAATAACTGTCTGATAACTCTCTCCATTCCGGCGACCTTCGGCGGCAGCGGCGCAGAGATCCGCTGTGTGATCAACGGTCAGGATCTGGAAATTCTGGAAGAGGCGGAGCAGAAGGTGATGGAAACTCTTCCCTCATCCGGATTGGTGCGCGACCTCGACTCCTCCCGCCGTGAACGCAAAATCAATATCAACATCATTCCCGACCGGACTATCCTGCAGAATCTGGGCATGTCCAGCAACGATCTTTACCGTTACATGCTCGGTTCCCTTGACGGTATCGAAGTCGGTGATTACCGTTCCGGTTCCCGTACCTTTGACATCCGTTTGAAAAACAGCAAGGAGTACGGTGAATCCCAGCTCCGGCAGAATGCTCCTGCCATCAAGAGCAACAACCCTCTGGGTACGGAAGTTCTCGCCAAAATCGAAGAAGAAGCGCGTCCTGTGGTCATCAACCGTTACGATAAAGTGCGTACCATGTGGCTCTATGCCAATACCGCCCCCGGTCAGCCGCTGGGAACAGTTTCCAAAAAGATCGAAGAGACTGCCAAAAGCGTGCTGCCGCCGGGGTACAATGTCCGCATGAGCGGCAGCGTGGAAATGATGAATGAAACCTCCAAAGAGTTTATCCGGGTGATCGTGCTGGCAACGCTGCTTACCTATTTGCTGATTGCCGGTATCATGGAATCGTGGGTGAAACCGTTTCTGATCATGTTCACTGTGCCGCTGGGCTTTCTCGGCATGTATGCCACACTTTACTGTTTCGGCATGAGCATGTCGATGATGGGATTGCTCGGCGGCGTGATGATGATCGGTATCGTGGTCAACAACGCCATTCTGATCATGGATGAGTGCGGTATGCAGATCGCCAGAGGAGTTCATCCCCATGAGGCAATGATCATTGCCTGCAAGGAGAAGTTCCGCCCCATTGTGATGACCAGTATCGCTTCAGTGGCAGGTATGCTTCCCATGGCATTCGGAACGGGACTCGGTTCAGAATTGCGCGCCTCATGCGGAATGGGGGTGGTCGGCGGCTTGATCATATCCTCACTTCTGACGCTCTATGTGATCCCCGCGCTCTACTGTCTTTTCATCCCCGCCGAAGGGGAAAAGAATATTTTCAGCAAGTTTGCCGGAATATTCCGTAAAAA
The DNA here is from genome assembly GCA_045605305.1 of Victivallaceae bacterium. Lineage (GTDB taxonomy): Bacteria > Verrucomicrobiota > Lentisphaeria > Victivallales > Victivallaceae > UBA1784. The sequence continues at coordinate 12,728 of JAZUPS010000335.1, read as the reverse complement.
GGCTTGAATTTACCATTGGAGAGATGTATCTTAATCCGGAGACAGACGGGGGGATAAATCTCTTTTTTTTGTGGGGCAAGCAATGGCTAAAATCGTTGGCGTAAGCCGAAAACAGGCATATCAGATAGATATGTGTCACGGACCGCTTCTGAGTCAGATCATCCGGTTCGTCATACCGCTGATAATTTCCGGCGTACTGCAGATGCTTTTTCACTCGGCGGATTTGATCGTCGTCGGCAGACTGGCATCCCATAAGGCGCTGGCGGCAGTCGGGGCAACAGCATCTTTGAGTATGCTGCTGATAAATATTTTCATCGGCTTATCCATCGGCACGAATGTGCTGGTGGCACGTTATCTGGGAGAGCAGAACCGGAAAGATATTTCCCGCACCGTCCATACTGCCATTCTCACCAGTCTGGGCGGCGGAGCCATACTTGCGGTGGTCGGAGTAATTTTTGCCAAACCCATGCTGAAGATGATGGGAACTCCGGAAGATATTCTGGATATGTCGGCACTGTATATGTGGATATTCTTCGGCGGTATGCCGGCGGTGATGCTCTACAACTTCGGCAGTGCCATTCTGCGGGCGATGGGAGACACCACCAGACCATTTTATTTTCTTTTGATCGCCGGGATCATCAACGTGGTTTTGAATCTCTTTTTCGTGATCACCTTTCACTGGGATGTGGGCGGCGTGGCAACGGCAACGGTGGTTTCTCAGGCGATTGCCGGGGTTCTGGTGCTGAGAGTGCTGTATAAAATGCGCGGACCGTGCCGTTTCAAATGGCAGAATCTCCGGTTCAAATGGAAAAACATGCGGGAACTGCTCTGGATCGGTGTGCCGGCGGGGTTTCAATCTTCCTGCTTTTCTCTTTCCAACATCCTTATCCAGTCATCCATCAATAAGTTCGGCAGTACGGCGATTGCCGGTATAACTGCCGGAGGAACGCTGGAAATGATCAGTTACGTCGCCCATGCCGCCATCGGTCAGGCGGTGATCAGCTTTGTGGGGCAGAACTACGGCGCGAAGAACTTTGACCGGATAAAGAGATCCATAGTCATCTGTCTGGTGATGGTGATCATCTGTTCGGTAACGGTCAGCACAATGCTTTTGATCTTCGGGAAACCGCTGCTGGCGATATTCAACACCGATCCGGAAGTTATCGCTTTTGGAATGAGACGCTTCTGGTGTACCTTGCCGCTGCTCTTTGTCTGTGCTTCGATGGAGGTGCTGACCGGCGGTCTGCGGGGAATGGGATATTCCGCAGCGCCGACGGGGGTAACGCTATTTTTCGTCTGTGTATTGCGGGTGGTCTGGCTCTGCACGGTATTTGTGTGGTATCCGACATTGGAGATAATTCTGATAAGTTATCCATTTACCTGGATACTCAACACTGCCGGTATCGCATGGATGCTCAAGTGGGCTTTTGCCAAAGAGAAAAACCTCTACCTCAAAAACAAGATGTCTCAGGTGTAAAACTGCCTTCCGCTCAAGTGTCATGCAAGTAAATTGCATGACTTCGCTTACGGCTGCCGGGAACAGAGCTTCTGTTTTCACGCTCCATCCATCAGATGCAGTTCCCGTATCTCCCGGGAGGTGATTTTTTCATTGATCTCCACCGCGTGTGCTTCAAGGTAGCTTTCTGGGGTCGAAGATATTCCCGTTTCCCGCAGATGATCGGCGATTTGAAGAGAGATTTTTTCGATAAGACCGATTTTTTCCCCGTCACTTTTTCCGGATAAGAGCAGCTCTTCCAGTTCATTGGCGATATTGCTGTGCCGGGGGAGCTTTTTCATTGCCCGCAAAGCCCACTTCCAGTAAGGGGCAAAGCGGCGGTTCAGCAAAAACACCATACTTGCGCTGTGGCGGACAAAGTCGCCCAGAGCCAGCATTGCCGCCCCCCTTTCGCCGTGACGGAGACAGCGGGCAAAGTTGTATTGTCCGCTTTGAGCCATCAGCACGGCGCGGGCGGCGACTTTTTTCTTCCACACATCCTCCGGAATACCGGAAAGTATCTTTTGCCGGATCTCAGTGAATTTGCCGTACTCATCCCGGAAAACCTCCCCGTTCACCGCTTCGGCAAAGGCATACTCCGGCGTATATAACCACTGCTGCCAACACTCCGGCGCACCGGGAAATCCCAGACGGCGGCGATAAAAATCGTCAATTATCATCACCCCTTTGTTGGCAGAACCGTATAGGCTGCGGGCGCTCTCCCGGCGGGGGAAGCTCCCGGCAAGTTCCCGGTAGGCGCGATGAAGTTTGAAACCGATCTCCGCATCCGTTTCAGGAGTTATCCAGAGACAGAAGCCCTCTTCAAAGTCGTGATCCCGGGAAATTTCATCATCGAAGCCGAAACACTCCGAACCTCTTCCGGCAATGCCGCAGGCGATCTTATCCAGATACTCCGGGAAGAGCTTTTCCAGCATAGGTACTCCGGCGGAAGTGAAAAGATCTTTTGCTCTTTCAATACCGTTCATAGAACTCCTTTGCCCGGTTGAGCAGATCGTTTCCGGCATCACCTCTGCCATAGGCGCTCAGAACTCCGGCACATTTGCCGCAGGTGTGAGCGTAATAACCGTCTCTGGCAACGGCGGGATCGTTGAAACAGTCAAGCATCTTATCCAGAGCCTCATCCGCTTCCGGAGAGGATGGCGGATAAAATTGCGCCAGATTGGCGAAAGTAACTGCCAGATCCATGATTTTGCCGTGAGATTTGAGAATATCCGCCGCCTCTTTACTGCAGGCACGGGCGGCGGGAAGGTCTCCCTCTGAAGCGTAAGTGCCTGCCATATTGTTGAAAAGAGCGGCAAAAAGCAGATCATCGGGCGCAAGTTGAGCGGCATAAAGAGCATAAGCCTGATCGAAAAGTTCTCTGGCGCGCTTGGTTTGCCCGAATGAGTGAAGAGCAGTCGCGGCATTGATGAGGATGGTTCCGGCGCTTACCGAATTTCCGCATCCGGCGGCGGTGATCAACTCCAGAGCATCTTTGACGGCGGCAGAACCTTTTCCGGCATCACCCTGCATCCGGTAATGACCGATAAGTTCATTTACCAGAGAAAGTTCAGCCGTTTTTTCCCCCTCTTCCTGGGCCTTTTGCCGCCATTGGAGAAGGAGGGTGCCGACGGCACTGCTTTTTCCCTGCTCAAAGAGTTTGTCGCACTCTGCAAGGATCATCTTCAATGGAATTTTATTGCTCACCTTTCACCTCTCATTCTTATACTATACAGCTTTTGCGGATATTTTACAAATTTTCCCTTGAATTTTGGTGATTCAAGGTGTATCTTTCAGGTGAAGTAATTTCAAAAATATACAGGATAAAAAGATGATGAAGTTTGATTTTCCCGGGCCGGGAGCCGGTTTTTCCCTCCACAATCACAGCAACTGGAGCGATGGAGCATCCCCATTGGATGAGGTCTGCCGCGCCGGAAAAGCGGCAGGATTGCAGGTTTTCGGCATCTCCGATCACTGGGTCGTGCCGCCGTCGGAAGGTTATGACTCCGAATCATGGAGCATGAAACTTGACCGCCTCGATGATTATGTGGCAGTTTTGCAGAAACTCAAAGGTCAGCTCGATGATGAGAACTTCTCTCTGAAAATCGGTCTGGAAGTGGACTTTTTCTTTGAAAATATCTCCGACGTGCTGGCGAATTTGAAAAATTATCCGCTGGATTACCTCATCGGTTCAGTTCACTACTCCGGGAAATTCCCCATCGACTATGATATATCTTCATGGGATGGGCTTTCTGAATCTGATAAAGATGAGATCTGCGAAATCTACTGGCAGAAACTCCTCGGCGCAGCTCAGGTGGAGGAGTTCACCTTTATCGGACACCTTGACCTGCCGAAAAAGTTCGCACTGATCGACAATGAAAAATATCTCCCCCATGCGGAAAAGGTGCTGGATGCTCTGGCTCTCCATCACGGTGCCATCGAACTCAACACCGCCGGATGGTTCAAGCCGTGCAATGAACAATACCCGGCTCTGCCGATGCTCGCTCTTGCCCGTCAGCGGAATATTCCGGTGATAGTCAACTCCGACTCCCATTCTTCCGGAGATGTTATCCGGGAGTTCGGCAGGGCATACGGTATCTGTGACCGGGCGGGGTACTCCTTTTAAGCATTGCCATGTTCCCGGTATGGAAAAAATAAATTTGCCACCGGGTTGCACTACGCCGTGACAAGTCCGTCTTCGTTGCACTGCGCCGTGACAAGACGGTGAAACGCCGGTTGCGGCTTTACGCGGCGAAACTTTTGCCGCAGCGGGGAATCACCGCTTTACATAGGTTTTCCCGAAACGCTTCATCACCTGCTGAAGATCGAGCCACGCCTCTTTTTTCGCACTCTCCTGCCGCAGTAAAAATGCCGGGTGAAATGTGGGCATCACCGGAATATTTTCGTAGGAACACCATCTGCCCCGCAGTTTGGATATTCCCCCGTCATGCCGGAGCAGCGCTCTGGCGGCGACCGCACCCAATACCACGATAACTTCCGGCCGGATAAGCTCGATCTGACGGTGCAGATAGGGGATACAGGCATCGACCTCATCCGGGGCAGGGTTGCGGTTCCCATCCGGACGGCACTTGACGATGTTGGCTATATAAACCTCCTGCCGGGTGAATTGCATGGCAGAGATCATCTTATTCAGAAGCTGACCGGCTTTGCCGACAAAGGGTCTGCCCTGAATATCCTCGTCATATCCGGGAGCTTCGCCGATGAACATCAGTCTTGCCGCCGGGGCGCCTTCGCCGAAAACGGTGTTTTTCCGGTGACGGCACAAAGGACACTTCTGACACCCGGCAACGCTTTGAGCTAATTCAGCAAGAGTTCCGTTGCCGGCAGCGGCACTCTGTGCCGGAGGAAGTACCGGAGCAGGAGAAGCCGGTTTTTGAAGCGGTCCGGCAACCGGCATTTCCGGAAGTGCCGGAGCAATTCCGGATTCCGGCAAACTCTGTGAAAGAGGCACAGCAGCCTTTTCCGGACGTTTGAAAAAACCATCCAGCTCCTCTTTGGAAGGGGTGTGACCGGGGTGTTTGACCGCTGTTTCTGTCAAAATCCGGCATATCTGATCAAAAAATTCCGCCATATCGCAGATTAAAACTTTTATTTTTACACTTTATGCACTATATTAATATAACGCCATAATGGCAAAATAAAAGCTGTTCCGGTAAAAAAGCCGAAAATTAACCATTCAGGAGAAAGAAAGATGAAAGTCGTAGTTGCGTATTCCGGCGGTCTCGATACCTCGGTAATCGTGAAGTGGGTCAAAGAAACTTACAATGCAGAAGTCATCTGCTACTGCGCCGACGTCGGTCAGCAGGAGGAACTTGACGGTCTCGAAGCCAAAGCTATCGCCACCGGCGCCAGCAAGTGCATCATCGATGACCTTAATGAAGAGTTCGCCCGTGACTTCATCTTCCCGATGCTCCAGGGCGAAGCGATCTATGAGAACAACTATCTTCTGGGAACCTCCATTGCCCGTCCGCTGATCGCCAAACGTCTGGTGGAAGTCGCCAAAGCCGAAGGCGCCGATGCCATCTGCCACGGTGCCACCGGTAAAGGCAACGATCAGGTTCGCTTTGAACTCAATGCCGCCGCGATCGATCCCTCCATCAAAATCATCGCCGCATGGCGCGATCCCAACTGGCACTTCACCGGCCGTATGGATATGATCGAATATGCCCAAAAACACAATATCCCGGTCACCGTTTCCGCCAAAAAACCCTACAGTATGGACCGCAATCTGCTCCATATCAGCTTTGAGGGCGGAATTCTGGAAGATCCCTGGAACGAGTTCCCCGAAGATATTGCCGTGATGACTGAACCCCTTTCCAAAGCCGCTGATACCCCCGATGATGTGGTCATCACCTTTGAAAAAGGTATCCCCGTCAAAATCGACGGCAAAGAGTACTCCCCTGCCAACATCATGCGTACCCTCAACGCCATGGGCAAAAAACATGCCGTCGGCAGAATCGACATCGTTGAGAACCGCTTCGTGGGTATGAAGTCCCGCGGTGTCTATGAGACCCCCGCCGGAACCATTCTGCAGGCGGCTCACCGCGGTTTGGAAGAGATCACCCTCGACCGCGAAGTCATGCACCTGCGCGACAGCCTGATCCCCCGCTATGCGGATATGATCTACAACGGTTTCTGGTATGCTCCTGAGCGTGAAATGCTTCAGGTGATGATCACCGAAAGTCAAAAGTTCGTCACCGGTGATGTCCGGGTCAAACTCAATAAAGGCGCCTGCCACGTCACCGGCCGCCGCAGTGAATACAGCCTCTATGATGATGAGATCGCCAGCTTTGAAGGTGCGGAAGTTTACGACCACAAAGATGCTTCCGGCTTCATCCGTCTCAATGGTCTGCGTCTGCGCGTGCTTGCCCGCAGCAAACAGAAACGCTACTGAGCTTTTCCGGTGCAGACGGCGCTATGACCGGGAAACTTCATAAAATTTTCCGGAAAGAATCCGGTTGTCTCTGGTACGGATATATTCCTGCCGGGGCAGCCGGTTTTCCCGGCTGCTGTCTGCGTCTGGATAAAAGCCCCCGGCTCTTCAAAGACCGGGAAAAGATCCGTGCCGGAGCGGTTGACGGTATGTTTATAAAACGTTACAATCTGCCCGGCATGGTCAACCAGCTGCGCAGCTGGCTGAAAATGCCCCGTCCGTTTATTGCTTTGCGGGGGGAAAAGTATCTTGCCTGTGCCGGGATTGATACGCCGGAAGTGCTGGCGGCGGTGGTATCACTGGATTTTCTGCGCCGCCGGGAGTATCTGGCAACCGCTCTGGTGGAAGCTCCGGAACTTTTTCTCAACCGGATGCTCCTTGCCGGAAAAAGCAGTGAGGTGTGGCAGATTTTGCTGGAAAAGTTCCTCCCGGCATTGAAAAAACTCCACGATTCCGGCGCGATACACGGGGATTTGAGTATGCGCAACCTCTATTGGAAAGGGGAACGCCCCGGAGTGATCGATCTTGACGGGATGAGATTTTTTGCCGGGAAAGTTCCGGATGAACTGCGGATAAAGGAGTGCGCCCGGGTGATCAGCAGTTTCTATATGAGTATGCCCTATGCCCCGGGGGAGATAAGCAGTGATTTGCCGATCCCGGCGGAAAAAATTTCTGCCGCCGCTGCTGCATACGGGGAGATCGACCCCGAAAGGATCGCTTTTGCGGTACAGAAATTCATCCGACGTGGAAGAAAATATTTATGAGTGAAGAAAATATCCATATCCTTGCGGAAAAACTGGCGATACCGCCGGAAAAGTGTCAACTGCTCCGGGAGGCGTTGACCCACCGGACTTACGCCGTTGAAAATGCCCTCGGCTACGATAATCAGCGGTTGGAATTTCTCGGTGATGCGGTGCTGGAAATCGTTTTGACTGAAGACCTTTATCTCCGTTATCCGGAACTGCCCGAAGGGGATTTGACCAAGATACGCTCTGCCTTATCCTGTGAAGGCACTCTGGCAATGCTTGCCCGCCAGCTGGAACTCGGCTCTTATCTGCTCATCGGCAACGGGGAAAAGGAGTGCGCCGGATACAACCGCGATTCCACTTTGTGCGACCTTTTTGAAGCAGTTCTCGGGGCGGTTTATCTGGCAAAGGGAATGGCAAGTGCCAAAAAGTTCATCCGCCGCCTGATGACCGGGCATTTCCCCGAACCCAAAGAATTGCTCAATACCCTGAATCCCAAAGGCAGATTGCAGGAGTTCTCTCAGGGCAAATGGCACCGGACTCCGGATTACCGGCTTCTGCGCAGCGGCGGTCCTCAGCATGCACCATTCTTTGAGGTGGAAGTGCTGGTGGATCATTTCTGCGCCATCGGCAGCGGATGCAGCCGCAAACTGGCGGAGGTCGATGGGGCATCCAAGATGATGAAGTTTCTGGTCAAAAGATTCAATTTTTGAGGCATATCCATGGAGATCATCGGCTTGGGAACTGACATCGTAGAGGTGTCAAGAGTAAAAAAGGCTCTGGAAAAACCGGGGTTCCGTGACCGGGTCTTCACTCTTGCCGAACAGCTTGCCGGAGCAGAAAAAAAGGAGTCTGCTTCCTACTATTCCGGCAGATGGGCGGCAAAAGAGGCGCTTGCCAAAGCATTGGGATGCGGGATCGGGAAAAATTGTTCCTTTACCGACATACAAATCCTCAATGAGCCATCGGGCAAACCGGCAATGCTCCTTGCCGGAGCGGCGGAAATTTACGCCAATAGTCTGGGTGTAAAAGAGATAAAACTTTCCATCAGCCATGAGAGTTCTTATGCCGTGGCGACGGTCATTCTCTGCGGATAAATGGAAGTAATTGCCTCTGCCGCTTGAAAAAAGTGCGTTTAAGTGATATGTTATATACAGGCAGGTATGATAAACATAACTCAAGGTGCGTATGAAAATTCTGCTGTTGAATGGTCCGAATTTACAACTGCTGGGCAGTCGTGAGCCGGGTATTTACGGAAATAACACTCTGCCGGCGATAGTTGACGAGGTCAAGGCGCTGGGCAGTAAGCTCGGCTGTCAGGTGACTGCATATCAATCCAATATCGAAGGGGAACTGGTTTCCCTGATCGGTTCCGCCCGTCAGGAGGGTTTCGACGGCATCATCCTCAATGCGGCGGCATATACCCATACCTCCGTTGCTCTGCGCGATGCCATCAGCGCCGTTGCCCTGCCGACAGTGGAAGTCCACTTGAGCAATACTGCGGCGCGGGAGGAGTTCCGTCACCGCTCTTATATCGCGCCGGTATGTGCCGGGGTGATTTCCGGATTCGGCAAAAATTCCTATTTACTGGCATTGCAGGCACTTTGCACCCTGCTCAGTCAGAAAAAAGATAAGTAACAAAACCAACTTGCAAAGAAGGAAACGTTTTTTATGAATTTCGATGAAATCCGCAATCTGGTCAAATTGATGGGCGAGTACAATCTCACCGAAGTCAAAATCCAATCCGACGACTGCAATCTCTGTTTCCGCCGCGGCGATGACCGCGCTCCGCTGGCGCAGGCGATTCCCGTTCCGGCGATGATGCCGGTTCCGGCGGCGGCTCCTGCTCCGGCTCCGGCGGCAGCTCCCGTTCCGGCAGCAGAAAAAGCAGCCCCGGCAGCTCCGGCTGAGACCATTGATTCTCCTCTGGTCGGTACTTTCTACCGCGCCGCCAGCCCCGATTCAGCTCCCTTCGTGCAGGTGGGTGACCGGGTCAACGCCGATACCATTCTGGGTATTATCGAAGCGATGAAGGTGATGAACGAGATCAAAGCGGAAAAATCCGGCGTGATCAAAGAGATCCTGATCGAAAACGGTCAGCCGGTGGAATTCGGTCAGCCGATGTTCGTTTTAGAGTAAGCTTTTCACACCACTTCAGAGGAGAAAAGCCTTATGTTCAATAAAGTAATGATCGCCAACCGGGGCGAGATAGCAGTGCGTATCATCCGCGCCTGCCGCGAATTGGGAGTGCGTACCGTCATGGTTTACTCCAAAGCGGATGCCGACAGTATGCCGGTGAAAATGGCGGATGAAGCGATCTGTATCGGAGCGCCGCCGCCGGGAGAAAGCTATTTGCTCATTGAAAGATTGCTTACTGTCGCGGCGATTTGCGACGTGGATGCGATCCATCCGGGATACGGATTCCTTTCCGAAAATCCCTATTTTGCCGAAGCGTGCCGCCGTCACGGTATCGCTTTTATCGGACCGACTGCCGAAGCGATGAAGGCCCTGGGTGACAAAGCTGTTGCCCGGGAGACGATGAAAAAAGCCGGTGTGCCGATCACTCCGGGCAGCGAAGGACTGATCCGGGATGAGAAACAGGCGCTGGAAATGGCGCATAAGCTCGGTTATCCGGTGATCGTCAAAGCAGTTGCCGGCGGCGGCGGCCGCGGTATGCGGATCGCCCACAACGATGTCAGCTTGTGTCAGGGATTTCTCTCTGCCCGGCGGGAGGCGGAAAGCGCCTTCGGCAACGGCGACCTTTACATGGAAAAATTTCTGGTCAATCCCCGCCATATCGAAGTCCAGATCCTTGCCGATGACTTCGGCAACGTGATCCATCTCGGCGAAAGAGACTGCTCCGTTCAGCGGCGCAACCAGAAACTTATTGAAGAGACCCCATCCCCCGGAATCAGCGCCAAAGTGCGGGAAAAGATCGGTATCGCGGCGATCAAAGCGGCAAAAGCCGCCGGTTACACCAGCGCCGGAACGATCGAATTTCTCCTTGATCCCGCTGATCCGGAAAAGTTCTATTTCATGGAGATGAATACCCGTATTCAGGTGGAGCATCCGGTTTCAGAGATGATCACCGGTATCGATCTGGTCAAAGCTCAGATCCATGTTGCCGCCGGGGGCAAATTGAAGATCCGCCAAAAGGATGTGGAGTTCCGCGGACACGCCATCGAGTGCCGTATCAATGCGGAAGATCCGGAGCGCAACTTCGCTCCCTGTCCGGGAAAGATCGAGCAGTTCATTCCTGCCGGCGGTCCCAATGTGCGGATGGATACTCACGCATTCAGCGGTTACTTCATCCCCCCGTACTACGACAGTTTGATCGGCAAGCTCATCGTCTGGGGGCATGACCGCAACGAAGCGCTTGCCACTTGCAACCGGGCGCTGGATGAGATCGTGGTCAAAGGTGTGAAAACCACCATTCCTTTCCAGAAAAGGATTTTGAGCCACAAAAATTTCGTGGAAGGCAAGTACGATACCGGATTCGTCGAAAATGTTCTTCAGAAAAGCACTAAAGGCACAAGCAAGGAGAAAGAAAAATGAGTGAGGTCAAAGAGAACGCTGTGAAAAATGAGACCACTGTCATCGATGATACCGAAATGGGTGATATCCGTATCCATGAGGGTGTTATCGCTTCTCTTGCCCGTCGTGCCGCGCTGAGTGTGGAAGGTGTTTCCCGGCTGGCTGGCAGTTCGCTGGTGGATAATCTGGCGGAGATCGTCGGCAGCCGCCGGATGCAGTCAAGAAATGTCAACATTATTCTCGGTGAAGAAAATAATGTTGCGATCGAAGTCAAGATCGTGCTGAAATTCGGCTGCTGTATCCCCCAGGTCGCCACTGAGATCCAGAAAGCGGTCATCGCCGAGGTCGAACAGACTACCGGCATGAATGTGACCAATGTCCATGTGCTGATCCAGGAGATCGAAGAAGAGCGCACTGAAAGTGCCGAACCGGCAGAGGAATGATCGGGACAGCTTTGAGATCATGAGCAGTTTGTGTTCAATTTGTCCGCGCCGCTGTCAAGCGGCGCGGCCTTTTTCTTTTCCGGCAGACGGAGTTTTGCCGGGGGTGTGCCGTTCTCCTGCGAAAATAGTGGTTTCCCGTGCCGGACTGCACCGCTGGGAAGAGCCGGTGATCAGCGGTGAACGGGGCAGCGGAACGGTGTTTTTTTCCGGCTGCAACCTCCATTGTGTCTACTGCCAGAACCACGAAATCAGCACCAGAGGAGCGGGCAGGGAGCTTTCTGCCGGGGAGTTGAAAGTGCTTTTCCGCCGCCTGATCGACCGGGGAGCGCACAATATAAATCTGGTCACCCCCGGACACTTCGCTCCCCTGATCGCGCCGGTTCTGACCGAAAAACTGCCGGTTCCGGTGGTTTACAACAGCAATGGCTATGAACTGCCGGAAACGTTGAAACTTTTTGAGGGAAAAGTTGACATTTACCTGCCGGATTTGAAGTATATCGATCCGGAAGCCGCCCGGCGTTACAGTAATGCTCCGGATTACTTTGAAGTTGCCTGTGCGGCGATAGATGAGATGTACCGTCAGGTGGGTGAGTTTGAATTTTTCCCCGATGGAATGTTGAAAAAAGGGGTGATCATCCGCCATTTGATTTTGCCGGGATTGCTGGAAAATACGCTGCGGATAATTGAATATGTCGCTAAAAAGTACCGCCCCGGGGAGGTGTTGTTTTCCCTGATGCGCCAATATCTGCCCTGCGGAGCGGTGTCAGAGGAGAACTTCCCGGAACTCAACCGCCGGATCACCGATTTTGAGTATGATATAGCGGAATCGGCACTCTTTTCTTCCGGTATTGAAGATGGTTTCGTGCAGGATGCGGAATCGGCGGTCAGCGACTTCATTCCCGACTTTGAAAACGGCGGCAGCGACCCCGATGCGGTTTCTCTGGAAGAGCTGAATTAGGCTCTGTTCGCGGCAAACGTGCCGCCCTCTCACGAGGGTTTGAAGTCGCGGCGGCAAACGTGCCGCTCCGGGAAAACTGCGCCTTCGCTTGCGCTGGGCGCAGGGATGCCCGTGATAAAACGCATTTCACAAAACTCAGTGGAGTAACACCCGCTGGGTTTTTCTTTGCAGGGTATGGTATCATGATGTCCGCTGTGGTATTGAAGAGTCACGGGTGCGAGGCGGTCGCCGGCGGCAAACGTGCCGCTCCGGTGTAACTGCCTCCTCCGTTGTCGTCGGCAGGGAGTAAAGAAATACCACCAATGGTGTTACTCTTTTGCCAAAAGCGGCGGCGGCAAACGGTATGCCCATTGTGGTATTGAAGAGTCACGGGTGCGAGGCGGTCGCCGCCGAGCGCGCAGACCGCATGCGAGTAAACTTTTGCGCGAAAGCGCAAAAGCCGAAGCAACAAAAGTTGCGAGGACGAGCGGAGGTCGAGCAATAAGCCGCGAGCGACGTGGAAAGAGCGCCGGAGGCGGTCGCCCCACGAGCGCAGGCGCTATAACTAAAGGGAATTAACGCCAATAGTTTCTTCAACTCACGGGAAGGGTGAAGGAGG
>JAZUPS010000334.1:0-2032 GCA_045605305.1 Victivallaceae bacterium | reverse complement strand
GGCAAGTGCATTTTCAGCATCTCCCCTGCGCAAAAAAGACATTGCCAGCAAAGCATGCAGCGTACAGCGGTCATAAGGGTCTCCCTTATAAACCTTGTTCACTTCACCGTGCCACAGACTTTTGGCTTTTTTCGACGATTTTTTATCTGTTACCGTATCAAGTTCTGTCTTGACTTTCAAAAGCAATTCATGTGCTTCATCATATTTCCCACGAACCAGCAGAATAGAAATTTTCTCCCGTTCATAAAGCCCCTGGCTCACAGTCCGCTCTTTTGAAAGATCATCAAAAAATGTTTCCGAAATGTCATATTGTTTCACAGCAAAAAAGCCGGCTCCATGTCTTGCCAGGCCTTCCATTGCCTCCAACTGTTTTTCACTCTTCTTAACAAAATTTCTGGGGGTATTACATGCAGACAGAAACAGAAAAGTTACCATCATCATTGCAAATTGAAGAAATGTAATAAGGTTGATCTTTTTCATTTTTACCATCTTGACTGTTCAGAAATTAGAAGTTGAAAATCGCGCCCTTCCGGAACAGGACAGGTTGTTGTAAAATCAAAAGTATTTCCCAAATTCAAGGTAATTCTCTGCTGTTCTCTGGGCACAAAGACTGGAGCATCGAAATGCTGTCCGACCGTAGAAGCTTTATAAAATTTAGCTTCTGCTCCAATCTTCAATACATGTGGAGAACGCCGCCAGAAATTATACCAGCTGGAAAAACCTTTATAACGGATTCCGACTTTGAGAACATTCTGTCCCGCTGCATTGGGTTCATTTTTCACATAGGTGACTTCAAGGATCTCTGCCAATGTATTGATCCCAAACAATGCATACCCCAAGCCGTAAATTTGCGGACGCTGAACTGCGATACGCCCTTCAAAATGAGGATTGTCGTCCACATACAGGACTTCATTTGTCCGGCAGGCAACAGTTCCGCTCATTACAACCAAAGCGGCAAAACAGATAAGACAGACTTGTACAATTTTTTTCATATTTCACTCCTTGTTTCCTATAAATCAACCATTACTGGTACACCGAATCTTCAGTGCTGGAACGTTCAATTTCATAAGCATCTTCCAATATGATATCATTGGATTCAACGTCAATCAACTGAATTGAAAACTGGAAATAATCATACTGTACACCACGTCTGCGGGTTGCAAGATTGCCAAGATATCCCTTCAAAATATAACTGACTTTGGATGATGATGTCGAAACCTTGCGTTCCAGTTTAATCATACGCTCATACACACAAACTTTACTCTTGGGATCAACCAGCATGATATTCAAATGTTTTGCAACATTCGGTACTTTTGTAAGATCTTCATCCGCTATATGTGTCGTACTGGATAAAATATTGGTTTTTTTAGTATTGCCGCCACGGAAAGCATCGTACTGAATCAAAGAAAAGCCTTCGCCTTTCTTGATACGTTCTTCCTGCTCCTTTATATATTGGATCAAATCGACACGCCCTTCATGCTTCAAACTGTCTGAAATAAATTCTCCGGACAAATAAAAATCCGCATCCTGAACAACTCCCGGCATCAGAAACTGAATCTTCCCTTGCGCGGCATTCACGATTTCGGACCGCAACATCGCGGTCATGCTGTTCGCATTCATTCCGACAACATTGGTATTCACAACCGGGATGACCGCGATTTTCAGCGGAGATGTACGTTTTTGCACCCAATCAAGCTGCGCAATCGCCGCACCAAGCTTTTTCAGTTCTTCATGAACAATCTCTTCATCTTTCTGTTTGATCACATTCTGACGCTTCATCCGGGTTATTTCATCGGTACAAACAAAACGAACTTTACCAGCACTATTCCGGTTCAAATACATACTCAGTGATTTCGAGAAAAGATTTTTATCCAGCAGCAAACGTGTCTTATTTGAAAAATCCTGTAATTCAATCCGGACAACACTGGATGACTCTGCAATTTCCGGCAAAGCCAAAACTACAGGTGCCAGATGATTTGCAAAACCACGGATTTCATCAGCGGTGATCGGACCCGGCGGTGGCGGAAGTCGG